>JALRCL010000007.1 GCA_023268575.1 Patulibacter sp. | reverse complement strand
CCGCAAGGACGTCCCGGTGGTCGCCGTCGACGTCGCCCCGGACAAGGCGAAGGTCGCGATCGTCGTGCGGGCGAACAACCGCGCCTACGGCGAGAAGGCGTGCGACTTCCTCGGCAAGACGGTGTCCTCCGGGAAGGTCGTGCAGATCATGGGCGACCTCGCGTCGGTCAACGGCCGCGAGCGCTCCGAGGCGTTCCGGACGTGCATCAAGCAGCGCTACCCGCGGCTCCGCGTGCTGCAGATCGCCGCCGACTGGGAGTCCGACAAGGCGGCCGCCGGGCTCGAGAGCCTGCTGGCGCAGAACCCCGATCTCAAGGGGATCTACATGCAGGCCGGCGGCGTCTACCTCGCCCCGACGCTGCAGACCCTGCGGCGGGCGAAGAAGCTCGTCCCCGCCGGCGAGGCCGGCCACATCGCGATCGTCTCCAACGACGGCATCCCGCAGGAGCTCGATGCCATCCGCAAGGGGCAGATCGACGCGACGGTGTCGCAGCCCGCCGACGCCTACGCCCACGAGGCGCTGCGCTACGTCAAGCGCGCCATGGCCGGGGAGCGGTTCGCGCCCGGCAAGACCGACCACGGGAGCACGATCGTGCGGCTGCCCAACGGCAACCTCGAGGACCAGCTCCCGGCGCCGCTCGTGACGAAGGCCGACGTCGACGACCCCAAGCTCTGGGGCAACGCGGTCGGGAACTGAGATGCCGATGACCTCCTCGACGCCGCCGCGCGCTCCCTCGGCCGCCGACCTGCGGGCGCCGGTCGTCGAGGCGCGGTCGATCACGAAGCGGTTCGGTGCCGTGACGGCGCTGCAGGACGTCGGCCTGCGCGTCATGCCCGGTGAGACCCACGCGCTCGTCGGACGCAACGGGGCGGGCAAGTCGACGCTCGTGTCGCTGCTGACCGGGCTCGCGCGCCCGACCGCGGGCGAGATCCGCTTCGGCGGCCGGCCGGCACCGCCGCTCGCCGACCGGGCGGCGTGGCAGGCGCAGGTCGCGTGCGTGTACCAGCACGCGACCGTCGTCCCGGCACTGACCGTCGCGGAGAACATCTTCCTCAACCGCCAGCCGACCGCGCGGCACGTCGTCCGTTGGCGGGCGATGCGGCGGGAGGCGCGCGCCCTCCTGGACCGCTGGCGCGTCGACGTCGACGTCGACGCGCTCGTCGCGGACCTCTCGGTCGAGGACACGCAGCTCGTCGAGATCGCCCGAGCGCTGTCGTTCGGGGCACGGTTCATCGTGCTCGACGAGCCGACCGCCCAGCTCGACGGTCGCGCCATCGCCCGGCTCTTCGAGCAGATGCGCGCGCTCCAGGAGGCCGGGGTCACCTTCCTCTTCATCTCGCACCACCTCCAGGAGGTGTACGAGATCTGCCAGGCAGTGACCGTCTACCGCGACGCGCGCCACGTGCTGACGACGCCCGTCGCCGAGCTCGACCGCGCGGCCCTCATCGAGGCCATGAGCGGCGAGCCGGGCGGGCTCGACCTGCCGGCGCCGCGCCCGGTGCCCGAGGAGGACGACCGCCCGGTCGTCCTCGAGGCCCGGGACCTCCACGGCGACCAGTTCGAGGCGGTCGACCTGCGCCTGCGTGCCGGCGAGGTGGTCGGCGTCGCCGGCGCCAGCGGCAGCGGCAAGACCGAGCTGGCGGAGACCCTCGCCGGGCTCCGCCGGCCCGGCTCCGGCGAGGTCTGGGCCGGCGGCCGGCGCCTCCGGGGCGGCAGCGTGCCGGAGGCGCTTCGCGCCGGGATCGGCCTCGTGCCCGAGGACCGGCACCGGCAGGGGATCGTCCCCGAGCTGTCGGTGGCCGAGAACGCGTCGATGACGATCACCGACCGCCTCGGACCCGGGTACGGGCTGATCTCGCACCGGCGTCGCGACGCGTGGGCGCGCGAGCGGATCGCCCGCCTCGGCGTCGTCACGTCCGGCCCGGGGCAGCCGATCTCCGAGCTCTCCGGCGGCAACCAGCAGAAGATCGTGCTGGCCCGCGCGCTGGCGTCGGACCCCCGGGCGCTCGTGCTGATCAACCCCACCGCGGGCGTCGACGTGAAGAGCAAGGAATCCCTGATGGGCACGGTCGAGGCCGTCCGCGACGCCGGTACCGGCGTGGTGATCGTCTCCGACGAGCTCGACGATCTTCGCCCCTGCGACCGGGTGCTCGTCCTGTTCCAGGGACGGATCGCCGCAGAGCTGCCCGCAGGGTGGACCGACGGCGCGCTGATCGCGCGCATCGAGGGAATGGAGCAGCGTCATGGGTGAGTCCGCATCGACCGTCGTCGCGCCGGTTCCGGCGCCGCCGACCGACCCGCCGCCGAGCGACGCCTCCGCGGCGCCGCGCGGCCTCGCGCCGCGCCTGGCGCGCTACCGCGACCTCGCGCTCGTCCCGGCGCTGGTGGTGATCCTCATCGTCGGCGGGCTCGTCAACAGCACGTTCCTCACGTCGGACAACCTCCTGAACGTCCTCGGCGCGGCGTCCGCCCTCGCGCTGCTCGTGCTCGCCGAGGCGCTGATCCTGCTCACCGGGCGGTTCGACCTGTCGCTGGAGTCGACGGCGGGGCTCGCACCGGCGCTGGGGATCATGCTCGTCATCCCCGCCGCGTCGGCGGGCTTCGGCACCGAGCTGCCGGTCGGCGTCGGCATCCTCGCCGTCGTCGCCGTGGGCGCGCTCGTCGGGTGCGCGAACGGCTTCCTCACCGTGCGACTGGGGCTCAACGCCTTCGTCGTGACGCTGGCGATGCTCACGATCCTCCGGGGGCTGCAGGTCGGGCTGACGGAGGGCAAGACGCTGTTCGACGCCCCGGAGTCGTTCTTCACGCTCGGCTCCAGCACGATGCTCGGCGTGCCCACGTCCGCGTGGATCGCCGGCGCGGCGTTCCTCATCGCGGGCCTGATGCTGCGGTACCACCGCGCCGGGCGGGCGCTCTACGCGATCGGCGGCAACCCGGGCGCGGCGCGCGCGGCGGGCATCCGCGTCGACCGCCTCGCCTTCGCGGTGTTCGTCATCGGCGGCGTGCTGGCGTCGATCGCCGGCCTCGTGCTCGCCGGGCGCGTCGGCGCGGTCGACGCGAACCTCGGCAACGGGATGATCTTCACGGTCTTCGCCGCGGCGGTGATCGGCGGCGTCAGCCTCGACGGCGGCCGCGGGACGATCTTCGGCGCCCTCTGCGGCGTGCTCCTGCTGGCGATGGTCGACAACCTCCTGACGCTCGCGCAGGTCCAGCCGTACTGGATCAAGGCGATCTACGGCGGGATCATCCTGCTGGCGCTGATCCTCTCGCGCGTCACGAGCGGGCGGGTCCAGTCGTGAGGGTCGCGCTCCACACCCGGCTGCGCCCCGGGGCGCTGGAGGAGTACGCGCGCGCGCACGACGAGCTCACGGGCGAGCTGCCCGCCGCGATCCGCGCCGCGGGCGTGCGCTCGTGGACGATCTGGCGCAGCGGCCTCGAGCTCTTCCACGTGATCGACTGCGACGACTACGCCCGCGTGCTGGACGAGCTGTCCGCCCTGCCGGTGAACCGCGCGTGGCAGGCCCGGATGGCCGAGCTGCTGGCGGTCGGTCACGAGTACGGCCCCGATGGCGCCGCCGACGTCCTCCCCGTGGTGTGGCGCCTGTGACCGACGAGCGGTTCCGCACGACGAGGCTCGGGCCGCTGGCCCTCGGCTGCGCGCCGCTCGGGGGGCTCTTCCGGCCGGTGAGCGACGACCAGGCGGTCGCGACCGTCGATGCCGCGTGGGAGGCGGGCGTGCGCGCCTTCGACGTCGCCCCGCAGTACGGCGCGGGGCGTGCCGAGGAGCGCCTCGGCGCGGCGCTCCGCGGTCGGCCGCGCAGCGAGCTGGTCGTGTCGACGAAGGTGGGGCGCCTCGTCGTCCCGCCCGCCGGACGGCGGGATCCGGGCCTGCGGATCTTCGCCGACGGCGGCGATCGCGACGTCGCCTTCGACTTCTCCGCCGACGGCGTGCGGCGATCGCTGGAGGCGAGCCTGCACCGCCTCGGGCTGGATCGGGTCGACGTCCTGCACGTCCACGACCCCGACGACCACCTCGACCAGGCGATCGCCGAGGCCTTCCCCGCGCTGCTGCGCTTGCGGGACGAGGGGGTGATCGGCGCGGTCGGCGCGGGCATGAACCGCGCGGAGCCGCTGCTGCGGATCGTCGACCAGGTGGACGTCGACTGCATCCTGCTCGCCGGGCGGTGGAGCCTGCTCGATCGCTCGGCCGGTTCGCAGCTCCTGCCCCGCTGCCAGGAGCGGGGCGTCGCCGTCGTGGTCGGCGGCGTCTTCAACAGCGGGGTGCTCCTGGACCCGACGCCGGGCGCCACCTACGACTACGCGCCGGCGTCCCCGGAGGTGCTCGCGCGGGCGCAGGCGATCCGCGCGCGGTGCGCCGAGCACGGCGTCGCGCCGGCCACGGCCGCGATGCGCTTCCCGTTCCGCCACCCGGCGGTCGCGGCGGTCGTCGTCGGCGCGCGCGCCCCGGAGGAGATCCGCGAGAACGTCGCGGCGTTCCGCCGGCCGGTGCCGGACGAGCTCTGGGCGACGCTCGACGAGCGCCGCGCGGTCGCCGCGCCCCACGACCGATGATCGACGCGCACGTCCACCTGTGGGATCCCGCGGTCCGCGAGCAGCCCTGGATGGCGACCCCGTCCCTGGAGCCCCTGCGCCGCGCGTTCGACCTCGACGACCTCCGTGACGCGATCGCGGGCACCCGCGTGCGCGCGACGGTCGTCGTCCAGGCGACGTCGACGCTCGACGAGACCCGCGAGCTGCTGGAGCTCGCCTCCTGGTCGGGTGGCGTCATCGGCGGGGTCGTCGGATGGGTCGACCTCGCCGGCTCGATCCCGGAGCAGCTGGCGGACCTGCGGGCCGGGCCGGGTGGCGACCGGCTCTGCGGCATCCGGCACCAGGTCGAGGACGAGCCCGATCCGGACTGGCTCCTGCGCACCGAGGTGCTCGCGGGCCTGCGGGAGGTCGCGCGGGCGGGCCTCCCGTTCGACCTGCTCGTGCGCCGCGAGCAGCTGCCGGCGGCCGCCCGGGTGGCGCGGGTCCTCCCGGAGCTGCCGATGGTGCTCGACCACGCGGGCAAGCCGCCGCTCGACGGCGACCTGGCGGCGCGCCGCGCGTGGTGGCAGGGCGTTGCGGAGCTCGCGCAGCATCGGCAGGTGCACTGCAAGCTCTCCGGCCTGGGAACGCTCACGGGGTCCGTCGCCTCCTGGGAGGCGGCGCGCGAGCCGGCGCGCCACGTGCTCGCGCTGTTCGGGGCGCGGCGCTGCATGGCGGGGTCGGACTGGCCGGTCTCGACGCTGACCGCCGCCTACGGCGACGGCGGGCGGTTCACGAGCCGCTTGCTCGACGGCCTGGCGACCGCCGAGCGGATCGAGGTGACCCGGCGGGTGGCGCGGCGGTTCTACGCGCTGGGCGGCTGAGCGCCGTCGGGGGCGCGCGAGAGGTCGACGTCGCTTCCCGCGGCCTCGAGCCAGGCCTCCACGCCCGCCACGTGGGCCGTCGCCCAGGCGCGTGCCAGGTCGGGCCGGCGGTGGCGCAGGGCGTCGAGGATCGCCGCGTGCTCGGAGAACGTCTGCTCCAGGGCGTCGGCCTGGCGCATGCCGCGCCAGATCCGTGCGCGGCTCGTGGTGCCCGAGAAGCTCTCCACGAGCGAGGCGAGCACCGGGTTGCGCGAGGCGTTCGCGATCGCGCGGTGGAACGCGCGGTCCTGCTCGACGAGGCCCTCGACGGTGGTGGCCTGGCGCATCCGCTCGAGCATGCCCTCGAGCGCGGCGAGCTCCTCGTCGGTCACGTACTGCGCGGCGAGCGCGGTGGCGGCGGCCTCGATCACGCGCCGGACCTCGAGCACGTGCAGCACGGTCCGCGGCTGCTGCACGTCGGCGAGGAAGCTCGTCGTCGCCAGCAGGTCGTCGGGCGAGAGGCTCGAGACGTACGTGCCGTCGCCCTGACGGACCTCGAGCAGCCCGATCAGCGACAGGGCGCGCACGGCCTCGCGCAGCGAGTTGCGCGACAGGCCGAGGCGCGCCGCGAGGTCGGCCTCCTTCGGCAGTCGATCGCCGGGGCCGAGCTCCCCGCCGACGATCATCGCCTTGATGCTCTCGATCGCCTGATCGGTGACGCTCAGCCGCGGGCCGTCGGTGCTCATGCTCGTCCCCGGGGTCCGGTCACCGGCCCGATCCTAGTCGCGCCGCGTCGTGCGCTCGCGCGACGGGCGTCGTCGGTGCCGCTGAGCGCCACAGAGATCGGAGTTCTTCGGTCATGATCGGCAGAATATCCCTCCTCACGGCGCACCTTCTCTATATTCATCGGATGAATATGCGAGACGGAGGGGGTGCGTCGTGCGATACGGCGTGATCGAGGTGGCGGGTCGACCGCAGATCGTGGTCGAGGAGGAGGGCGTGCTGCGCGCGGCCGTCGGCGGCACGGGGCGGACCCTGTCCGACGTGCTGCCCCTGCCCGAGGAGGAGCGCCGGGCGGCGCTGCAGCCGGGGGACGTCGTCGCGCCGGCGCCCGGACTGCAGGCGCCCCTGCGCCCCGCGTCGATCGTCTGCATCGGCCTGAACTACCTCGACCACGTCCGCGAGACCGGCATGGACCGTCCCGAGCGGCCGCTCGTGTTCACGAAGCTCCGCTCGACGATCATCGGCCCCGCCGACGACGTCGTGATCGACCGAGCGGTGACGCAGGAGGTCGACTGGGAGGTCGAGCTCGCGGTCGTCATCGGTCGCGAGGCCCGGAACGTGCCGGTCGAGCGGGCGCTCGACGTCGTCTTCGGCTACACGGCCGCCAACGACGTGTCGGCCCGCGACGTCCAGTTCGCCGACGGGCACTGGGTGCGGGGCAAGAGCCTCGACACGTTCTGCCCGATCGGCCCCGTCGTCGTCACGGCCGACGAGCTCGGGGATCCGCAGGCCGTCGCCCTGCGCACGCGCGTCGACGGCGAGACGGTCCAGGA
>JALRCL010001014.1 GCA_023268575.1 Patulibacter sp. | reverse complement strand
GGAGAGCTTCGGCTTCTTGCCGCGCAGCCGCCCCTTGGCCTTGGCGACCTTCATGCCCTCCTTCGTGCGGGCGCTGATGAGGTCTGCCTCGAACTCGGCGACCATCGCCAGGACGTTGAAGAGCAGGCGGCCCACGGGGTCGGTCGGGTCGTGCGTCGATCCCCCGAGGTTGAGCTTGACCTCGCGTGCGGTGAGCTCGTCGGCTATGTCGCGCGCGTCGGGCATCGACCGGGCGAGCCGGTCGAGCTTCGTCACGACCAGGACGTCGCCGGCCCGACACGCCGCGAGGGCTTCGCGGAGGCCGGGGCGGTCGCGGTTGGTACCGGTGAATCCGTGGTCGACGTAGATCCGGTCGGGCTCGACCCCGAGCGCCTCGAGCGCGTTGCGTTGCGCGGTGAGGTCTTGCTCGTCGGTCGAGCAGCGCGCGTAGCCGACCTTGATCTCCGCCATGACGGGAGTGTCCCACCTGAGCCCCCCTGACCGGGCACATCATCGGGCGGGTCTTACGGGACACTCCGCCGCCAGTCGGCACCGAGACCGGTCTTAGCGTTGGGCGTGTCCCGGTGATCGTTCGGTTTCCGGAACCAGCCGGTCTGAGGGTTCTGCCGCTCGCCTCGGGAACATCCCGGAATGCCCACGGAGCGTCGGACGGCGCCAGACGACCACTGGTCCGGCAGCGAACGGCTTCTAGATCAACTTCACCAGCGCCACGTCGTGCCGGAACTCGAGCGGCGCAGAGAGCAAGGAACTTGGGCGGATGACGGCGAGGTGGAGCGGGCCTTGGTGGTTTTGGGCGGCGCTCGGGCCGGCGCGGTGCTCCTCAATAGCGAGGTCCGAGGCGTGCTGACGGTGAAGGCTTCCCGGCCGCTGTTGGCGGGCGAAGACGTGATGCCGGCGGACATACGAAGCGTCGAAGCCTTTGCGTGGGAGGACGACGACGGCGCATCGAGCTTCGTCGCGGTGATCCCGACTAGCTTCGGACTTGCGCTCATCACCGAGTTTCGAGGGAACGTCCTTGAGAGTGCGCCTCATCTCGACGCAGCGGAAGAATTCATGACGTCGGCCATGAGAGCCTTCGAGAACCGGCAGATCCGTGTTTTCTTGGATCTCTCCTACTCGGCCGCCGAGTTGATGGCGAAGAGCGAGCTTCTACGGTGGGCGGGAGCGACCGTCTCGGGATCGAGAACTCACTCACGCGTCATCTCCGCCTACAACGCGTGGGCGAAGCTGGGCAACACCGAGGCCAAGTTTGCTGCGCTGCTGAACCGCCTCAGCGAGCTTCGTGGGCCAGCCCGGTATCTCGATCGTGACATCGAGCTCTTGGGACGGGACTTGAACTCTTTCGCGGACGATCTCCGCGAAATGTTCGAACACGTGCGGGCGATAGCCCCACGACCAGGAGTCGACCCGGAGCCGTCCGAGTCAGTTCCGTTGACGATGGTCGCGCGGCGCGATCTGCTCGCGGGTGAGCTACTCGGAAGCGGCGACCTCAGTCCGTTCCCGCCACGATCTTGACCCTGAACATCTGCGCTTTAGCGGCATCACGCAGGTAATTCGCCCCATGATCGCTGATCCCGACGGCCGATGCCTAGCCGGTCGAGACG
>JALRCL010001053.1 GCA_023268575.1 Patulibacter sp. | reverse complement strand
TCGCCGACATGGCGACCGAGCTGGAGATGGCGCGGACGTTCCTCTGGCGCGCGGCGGCGGCGCTGGACGCCGGCGACCCCGACCGCACGCGCCTCTGCGCGATGGCCAAGCGGACCGTCACCGACATCGCGATCCGCGTGGCGGACATGGGCCTGCAGCTGCACGGCGGCTACGGCTACCTCAGCGAGTACGGCATGGAGAAGCTCGTCCGCGACCTCCGGGCCCACCAGATCATCGAAGGCACCAACGAGGTCATGCGCGTGATCGTCTCGCGCGACCTGCTGGGACGTGCCGCATGAGCCGGTCGCGCGCGGCGTCCGCCCCCGCCGACCACCCGACCAGGAGCATCGCATGAGCACCGCCACGACCATCGACATCGGGACCGAGGAGGTGCTCGCCCGGCGGGACGGCGCGCTCGGCCGGATCACCCTGAACCGGCCGCGGGCGATCAACGCGCTGACGCTCGAGATGGTCCGTGCGATCGAGACCGCGCTCGACGGCTTCCTCGCCGACGACGCGGTCCGGGCCGTGCTGCTCGACGGAGCCGGCGAGCGCGGGTTCTGCGCCGGCGGCGACATCGTCGGGCTGCGCGACTCCGCGCTCGGCGACGGCTCCGCCGCACGGGCGTTCTGGGCGGAGGAGTACCACCTGAACGCCCGGATCGCGCGGTTCGCCAAGCCGGTCGTCGCGGTCATGGACGGCATCGTCATGGGCGGCGGCATCGGCCTCGCCGGCCACGCCGCCCACCGTCTGGCCACCGAGCGCCTCGTGAGCGCCATGCCCGAGGTCGGCATCGGCTTCGCGCCGGACGTCGGTGGCACCTGGCTGCTCTCCCGGCCCGCCGGCGAGCTCGGCACCCACCTCGCCCTCACCGGCGAGCGGCTCGGCGCGCGCGACGCCGTCGCCGCCGGCCTCGCCGACCGCGTCGTCGCCGCGGCGGCGGTCGAGGCGCTGATCGCCGACCTCGCCGCGGGCACCGCGCCGGAGGCGGCGATCGACCGCGCCGCCGCGGTGCCCGTCGAGATCCCGGACGGCCGTCCGCCCGCCGACCTCGCGTGGATCGACGCGGCGTACGCGCACGACGAGGTGGAGGCGATCCTGGCCGACCTCGACGCGCGCCCCGAGGAGGGCGCCGCGAAGGCGGCGACGGCCCTGCGCCGGGGCTCGCCGACCTCGCTGAAGGTCACGCTGCGCGCCCTGCGCGACGCCCGCGCCCTGCCGGACCTCGAGTCCGCGCTCGAGCGCGAGTACCGGATCTCGACGGCGTTCCTCGACCACCCCGACTTCGTCGAGGGGATCCGCGCGCAGGTCGTCGACAAGGACCGCTCGCCGACCTGGACGCCGCCGCGCCTCGCGGACGTCGGACCCGCCGCCGTCGCGCGCTTCCTCGCCCCCGCCGATCCCGACCTGGAGCTTCCCCGTGCCTGAGCAGACCCCGCAGACCGTCGCCGTCCTCGGCCTCGGCCACATGGGCGGCCCGATGGCCGCGAACCTCGTCGCGGCGGGCCATGCGGTCCGGGGCTTCGACCCGTCCGCCGACGCGTTGACGCGCGCGGCCGCCGCCGGCATCGTCCCGGCCGGCACGATCGCCGAGGCGGTGCGCGGCGCCGACGCGGTGATCACGATGCTGCCCAGCGGCGAGTTGCTGCTGCAGGCCTACGACGGGCCCGACGGCGTGGTGGCCGCCGCCGCGAGCGCCGGCGCGGTGCTCGTGGACTGCTCGACGGTCGCCGTCGACGACGCCCGGCGGGCGCACGACCTCGCGGCCGCGGCCGGCCTGGGGATGATCGACGCGCCCGTCTCCGGCGGGGTCGTCGGCGCCGCGGCGGGCACGCTCACGTTCATGGTCGGGGGCGCGCAGGAGGACCTCGAGCGGGCACGGCCGCTGCTGGAGGTCATGGGCGGCCGGGTCGTGCACTGCGGCGAGGTCGGCGCCGGCCAGGCGGCGAAGCTCTGCAACAACATGCTGCTGGCGATCTCGACGATCGCCACGGCGGAGGCCTTCGCGCTGGGCGAGCGGCTCGGGCTCTCCGCGCAAGCGCTGTACGACGTCGCGTCGGCCTCGTCGGGCCAGTGCTGGTCGCTGAACGTCAACTGCCCGGTCCCGGGCCCGGTGCCGGCGAGTCCCGCCAACCGGGACTACGAGCCGGGGTTCGCCGTCGCGCTGATGCGCAAGGACCTGCGGCTGGCCGGCGAGGCGGTCGCGTCGACCGGCGCGCCGTGCGAGCTCGGCCTGCGCGCGGCGCAGACGTACGAGCGCCTCGCCGCGGAGGGCCTGGCGGACCGCGACTTCTCCGTCGTCTACCGGACGCTCGCCGACCGGGTCGCGGCGGCGAGCTGAGCCACGGATCCGCGCCGCCGGCGTCCACCACCTCCCTCGATCCCGGAGCACCCATGACCACGACCACCGAGTCGACCTACGAGACGATCCTCGTCGAGCGCCGCGACCGCGTCGCCCTGATCACCCTGCACCGCCCGAAGGCGCTCAACGCGCTGAGCCTCCGGGTGATGGAGGAGCTGACCGCCGCCGCCGACGCGGCCGACCGCGACCCGGACGTCGGGTGCCTCGTCATCACCGGCAGCGAGCGCGCGTTCGCCGCGGGCGCCGACATCAAGGAGATGGCGCCGCGCTCCTACCAGGACATGCACGCCGCCGACTGGTTCGCCGGCTGGGACGCCCTGACGCGGGTGCGGACGCCGATCGTCACCGCCGTGGCGGGGTACGCGCTCGGCGGCGGGTGCGAGCTGGCGATGATGGGCGACGTGCTGCTGGCCGCCGAGAACGCGGTCTTCGGGCAACCGGAGATCAAGCTCGGCGTCATGCCCGGCATGGGCGGCTCGCAGCGCCTGACGCGCGCGATCGGCAAGGCGAAGGCGATGGAGCTCTGCCTCACCGGGCGGAACATGGACGCCCAGGAGGCCGAGCGCGCGGGCCTCGTCTCCCGGATCGTGACCACCGAGCGGCTCGTCGAGGAGGCGCTGGCCGTCGCGGAGACGATCGCGTCGATGTCCAAGCCGATCGCGCAGCTGACGAAGGAGACCGTCAACCGCGCCCAGGAGGTCTCCCTCCAGGAGGGGCTCCTGTTCGAGCGGCGCGTCTTCCATGCGATGTTCGCCACGGAGGACCAGGTCGAGGGGATGGCGGCGTTCGTCGAGAAGCGCCCCGCGGAGTTCCGTCACCGCTGAGAGGGATAGGGCCGGGGCCCGCCCTGCTTCTCGTGTCGGCCGCGGCCTCAGCGTCCGGGAACCCGCGGCGCAGGGCACCCGGAGGGGCCGGGGCCCGCCCTGCTTCTCGTATCGGCCGCGGCCTCAGCGTCCGGGAACCCGCGGCGCAGGGCACCCGGAGGGGCCGGGGCCCGCCCTGCTTCTCGTATCGGCCGCGGCCTCAGCGGTCGCGGAGCCACGCGGCGAACAGCGGATCCA
>JALRCL010001052.1 GCA_023268575.1 Patulibacter sp. | reverse complement strand
GCCGCTGCGCGGGGTGCTGGCTCAGCTCGAGCCGTTCCGCGCGAGCGCCGCTCCCGCGCTGAGGACGGCCCGCGACGTCGCGCCCGACCTGACGGCGGTCGCGCGCAGGTCCACGCCGGTGCTGTCGGAGGCCCGGACGACCGCGCGCCTCCTGACGCAGGTCAGCTCGGAGGACCTGCCCGTCGTCTCCGAGATCGTCGATCGCGCGCTGGACAACGCGCTGGCGGTGCTCGGCAACTGGGCCGGGGCGATCCAGTACCGCGACCGTCTGTCGCACATCTTCCGCGGCGAGGCGTCCGTCGGCATGGACACGGTCGTGAGCCTGCTCGAGCGTCTCGAGCGCGGTGCCGGCGCGTCGCGCAGCGAGGCCCGGGCGTCCGCCCGCCAGGCCGCCCGCGCGCTCGCGCAGCGTCGACCCGACGCCGGCCGCCCGGCCGCTGGCGCGTCGGCCGCCCCGGTTTCGCCGGCCGCCGCGCCCTCGACGGCCGGCCCCGCCAAGGACGCCGTTCGGGGCGCGGTCTCCGGCGTGGAGGGCTTCGTCGACGGGGTCGTCGGCCGGCTCTCGGGCGGCCGCGAGGCCCCGCCGCGTCCTCGTTCCGGCGGATCGCCGGACGCCCTCCTCGACCTCCTCCTCGGCCAGTGAGCCCGCGCATGCCGTTCCTCTCCCGTCGCCGCGGGCGCAGGCCCGAGCCGTCCGTCCCGCGCGTCGCCATCGGCGGCCTGCTCGTGTTCGTGGGGATCGCCGTCTTCGCCTGGCAGGCGGTCAAGATCTACGACGGCGTCCCCGGACGCGGCTATTCGACGGTCTACGTCTCGACGCCGCAGGTCGGCAACCTCCTGAATCACGACCCGGTCCGGATCGCCGGCGCGCGGGTCGGCCAGGTCAGGGCGCGCGACGTGGGCACCGACGGGCGTCCGCGCTTGGAGCTCCAGATCGAGCCCGGCGTCGAGATCCCGGCGGACACGAAGGTCGCCGCCCGCGGGGCCGGCCTGCTCGGCGCGCGCTACATCGAGCTCATCCCCGGGCAGAGCTCGGAGAACCTCGCCGACGGCGGCGTGATCCGCGGCACCGACGAGAGCTTCACCTTCGGCCTGCCCGAGGCCCTGGACACCTTCGATCGCGACACCCGTGGCGCGCTGGGCACCGCGGTCGGTGCCCTCGGCCAGGGCTTCCTCGGCCACGGCGAGGCGCTGAACGACGCGATCCGCGCGGTCGCCACCCGTGGCAAGCCGTTCGGCGAGTTCGCCGCGACCGTGCTCGAGCGCGACGGCGCCGCCGGTCGGCTCGTGCCGTCGCTGGAGTCCGGGCTGCGCCCGCTCGATCGCGAGCGCCGGGAGCTCACCGCGCTGCTGCGCGTCGGCGCCGACGCGGTGGAGCCGTTCACGACCAAGCGCGCCGAGCTCCAGGAGACGCTCGACGTGGCGCCGGCTGCCCTCTCGGCGATGACCGCCGGCCTGCCGGCCGGTACCCGGCTCGTCGCCAGCCTCCGGCGTGCGTCCGGGGCGGCGGAGACGACGTTGCGCCCCGCCCCGACGGCGCTGCGTGGTCTGCGTGCGTTCCTCGCCGAGAGCCGCGCGCCGCTGCGCCGCACCGACGCGCTGCTGCGGGCCGCCGAGCCCGCGCTGCCGGGGATCACGCGGATCACCGATGCGTTGCGGCCGGTGCTCGCGCCCGCCGACGGGCTGCTCGAGGGGGTGCACCCGATCGCGCAGAAGACGAAGCCCTACGTCTGCGACGTGGTGACCTTCGGGATCACGATGCGGAGCATGACGGGCTTCATGCAGCCCGGCGACGGCCCGTTCGGCCCGTCGCAGGCCTTCCGCCTGCAGCTCAACCTTCCGACCTCCGGCTCGGTGATCGGACTGAAGGACCCCGGTGAGCTCTCCACCCGCGAGCCGTTCGGCAACGCGTGCAAGTACGCGTCGAAGGACTACCCGCAGATCGTCCCCGGGAGCGACCGATGAGCGCCTGGCACCGCCTGCACGACCGCTTCGGCCTCGCGCCGCTCGGCCTCGTCGTCATGACGCTCGCGATCGCGGTCTCCGCCTTCTACTACCTCGGCTGGGCCCAGAAGGTCTTCTACGATAAGGGAGAGGAGCTGCGGATCGAGTTCACCGCGACGCCCCAGCTCCAGCCGGGCGACCTGCTGAAGATCGACGGTCGCGACGAGGGGCGGGTCCAGAAGATCGAGGGCCGCCCCGACGGCCGTGGCTCGGTCGTCACGGTCGACGTCCAGGACGAGGCCGGGCCGCTCTACCGCAACGCTCGCGCCGAGGTCCGCTGGAAGCATCTGCTCGGCGGGTCGTTCTACGTGAAGGTCGACCGCGGCACGCCGTCGGCCGGACCCCTCGAGCAGCGGTTCATCGCGCAGGACCGCACGATCGTGCAGGTCGAGGTCGACGACGTCACGAGCATCTTCGACGGCCGGGCGCGGCAGGGCCTGGTGACCCTCCCCGGCGAGCTCGAGGAGACGCTGCGCGACCCGCAGGTCCCGGCCCGGCTGCTGAGCACCGTCTCGACCGTCGCTCCGTCGCTCGAACGCGGGTTGCGCGCCGTGCGGGGCGAAGATCCGGGGCGCGACCTCCAGCGCGTGCTGACCGGCGCGACGCGCACCATGCGCGCGCTGGACGCCCCGGACGACGGGCTGCGACGCCTCGTCGCGGGCGCCGCGGGCACGTTGCAGACGACCGCGGCTCGCGGCGACGACCTGCGAGCGACGCTCGCCGACGGCCCGACGACCACGCAACTCGTGCGCACGACGCTCGCCCGGCTGAACCGGACGCTCGCCGGCGCCGACACGCTCGTCGACCGGCTCGACGCCTCGGCGAAGGAGGTCGGTCCGACGCTCGCCGACCTGCGCCCGACGCTGTCGCGCACGAGCAGCCTGCTCGGCGACGCCCGACCGCTCGTGCGTCGCCTGCGTCCGGCCGTGGACTCGCTCGCGCAGCTCAGCGGCGAGGGCGTGTCGCTGCTCGACGCGATCCAGCCGAGCATCGACCGGCTCGAGCAGCGGATCCTGCCGTACCTCAATGCGAAGGACCCGGAGACGGGCAAGCCGACGACGTCGATGATCGGCGGCACCGCGGCCGGCTTCGGCGGCGCCGCGGGCCAGCAGGACGAGAACGGCCACTTCATCCGCTTCCCGGCGACGGCCGGTACGGCGTCGCCGTCGGTCCACATCCCGTGCAAGACCGCGCTGATCGACCCGAGCGTCGAGCAGCTCCTTGCCTGCCAGAGCCTCGACGAGGCCCTGGGGACGTACCTCCAATACCTGCCCGGCGGCGACAGCGAGCGCGACAAGGACCCGACGTACGACGGCACCGCGACGACGAAGAAGGAGGCCGGGCGATGAGGGACCCGCGCGATCGCATGACCCACGGGGTCACCCGTGGGCGCCTGCTGCTGGAGCTGCGCCGCTCCACGAGCGCCATCCCCGTGCTGCTGCTCGGTGCCGTGGCGACCGTCGTCGGCGCGGCGCTCATCCTCAGCCAGCTCACGAACACGCTCTTCAAGTCCACGCGCGAGGCGCGCTTCGCGGTGAGCGACGCGTTCGGCGTCCTGGCCGGCGTCGACGACGTCCGCTACCGCGGGGTGCCGGCCGGCACGATTCAGGAGATCGAGCGCGACGGGCGACAGCCCGTCCTGCGGATCAAGCTGCGCGACGACTACCCCGTGTACCGCGACGTGCGCGCCGAGCTCCGGCCCGAGACGCCGCTCAACGACCAGTACCTGGACATCATCGATCCGGGCACGCCGAAGGCCGGGAGGCTCGGGGAGGACGAGACCGTGCCCGCGACGCGGACCGCGGTGAACGTCAAGATCAACGACGTCCTCAACACGCTTCAGGCGAACGAGCGCACGCGCCTCGCCGCGCTGCTGGACAACCTCGGCAACGGCTTGGCGGACGGCGGTGCCGAGCTGCGCCGGACCCTCGAGGTCTTCGTCCCCTTCATCCGCGAGGCGGCGACCGTCACCGACGAGCTCGCGACGCGCGAGAAGCTCGTGCAGCGCCTGATCTCCAACGTCGGGACGCTGACGGCGACGCTCGGCGACCGCGAGCAGCAGATCCGCTACCTGCTGCGGGACGGCAGCGCGGTCCTCGGCACGCTCCAGGAGGGCTCGGGCGACCTCGACCGCACGATCCGGGCGCTGCCCGGCACGACGCGATCGATCAGCTCGAGCCTCGCTGCCGTCAGCGGCGTGCTCGGCGAAGTCGACGGCGCGATCAGCGACCTGACGCCGATCGCCGAGGGGCTGCCGGGGAACCTCAAGAGCGTCCGGCAGCTGCAGGCCGTGCTCGATCCCGCGATCCGCGACCTCCAGCGGCCGGTCCGGGAGCTCGTCCCGCTCGCACGGTCGCTCGACCCGCTCGCCGAGGACGTCAACGCCGCGGTCGCGGCGCTGCGGCCGCAGACCGACTCGCTGAACAAGGCCACCGACGGCCTCGTGAAGTGCGAGAAGGACGTCCGCGGGTTCTTCCAGTGGAACGCGTCGCTCTCGAAGTTCGGCGACGTGCGCGGGCCGATCCCGCGCGGCAACCTCGCCGTCGGCGTGCCGGACCTCGGCCTGCCCGGCCTGCCGCGACGCCCGGCGGCGAAGAACTGCGCGGGCGGCAAGACGATCGGCGGACGCGCCGCGACGAAGGGGGACGAGGGCTGATGCCGCGCCGCGGATTCATGGGCCACCTGCTCAGCCTGGCGGCCGTCACGGCCGTCGCCCTCGCCTGGGCGCTCTTCATCTTCGTCAAGGGCGATGCGCTGCCGAAGCTCGGCGGGGGGAAGGACTACAAGGTCTCGGTCGTCACCCCGACCGGGGCGGCGATGGCGGTCGGCTCCCGCGTGACGGTCGCGGGCGTGAAGGTCGGGCGGGTGACCGCCGTGGACCGTCTCGGCATCGGTGCGAAGCTCGAGCTCGTCGTCACGGACGACTCGGTGGTCCCGTTCCCGAAGGACTCGCGGGTCCAGATCCGCCAGCACACGCCGGTCGGCGAGAACTACGTCGCGATCCAGGTCGGCCGCGCGAGCGAGACGATCGCCAGCGGCGGTGGGATGTCGGTGCGACAGACCGACGAGTTCGTCGACGTCGACCGGCTCCTCAGCGTCCTGAAGGGCGGGACCCGGGCACGGGCCCGCGACACGATCCGCAGCCTCGGTACCGCCCTCGACGGTCGCGGCGAACGCATGAACGAGACGCTCGACGGCGCCACGAAGTTCCTCAAGGCGGCCGGAGACCCGGGTGGGCTCGTCGACGTGCTGCGGCGCAACCGCCACCAGACCTCGCGGCTCGTGGAGCAGCTCGGCGACGTGACCGCCTCGATCGGGCAGCGCGACCAGGCGATCAGCACGCTGGCCGATCGCGGCCTCACGGCGTTCACGGCCCTGAAGCGCAGCGACCGGGCGCTCGAGAGCGCCATCGACGCGCTCCCGGGGACGCTGCGCGACGTCCAGCGCACGTCGGGCGTGGTCCGGTCGACCTCCGGCGTCGCGACGCCGGTGATCGACGAGGCGACGTCGGCGCTCACCGCGCTGCGCCCGGTCGTGGCACGGCTGCCGCAGGCCACGACCGACGGCCGCGCGCTCATGCGCGAGCTCTCGCCGGCGGCGCCGGTCCTCGAGCGGACGCTCCAGCAGGTCGACCGGCTCTCCTCGCCGTTGGCGGCCAGCCTCCCGAAGCTCCGCAAGACGATCTGCGAGCTCGCCCCGGTCGTGCGCTACGCCGATCCGTACTTCCCCGAGGTCCTCTCGATCGTCCAGGGCCTCGGATCGTCGTCCAACAGCTACGACGCCACCGGGCACCTCATCCGCCTGGCGCCGATCGTCGCCCCGGACAACTTCCCCTCCGGCCTGCCCGACGTGCTCTCGAAGGGCCTGGCCGACTTCGTCCACCGGATCCCGGGCATGGCGCTGAACTACAAGCCGTTCCCCAAGCCGGGCGACGTCGGCAGGACGGTCGCCAAGGGCACGACGCCGCTGGGCCCCGAGGAGGTCCCGAAGAGCGGCTACGCGTACCCCCGCATCACCGCCGACTGCTGATCGGGCGCGCGCCGGCGGACCGCCGACGCGCCACGTCAGAGCGCCCGCGTCGCGGCCCGGAACCCGGTCGCACGCGGGCGCTTCGTCGTTCACGGGAGGCTCGCCGGAGCGCCAGAACTCTCTGTACGAACACATTGTTCGAACACAGCGTGTGATTTGGGCTATGCTGCCCGCGTGCTTGGGGACGGAGCTCGTCCGATCGGTGCCTGCGGGCGCCTGTCGGGCCTCTTGAGCGTTGGGCCGGGGGGCCGCTGATGGCTGGTGGTGCGTCGGCTGCTCGTGGTCTGTCGTTGCCTGCTGCGCCGCGGGTGGTGGTGGAGATCGGCGGGATGTTCCATCTGGCGTGGATGGTGCTGGTGCGTGCGTTGCGGCCGCCGTTCTCGTATGGGCCGGAGTTCGTGGCGCAGTTTCGGTTCGCGATTCAGATCGCGATCGTGCCGTTGGCGATCACGTCGTTTGCGTTGTCGTTCGGGCCGGCAGGGATCCAGGCGGTGAACTTCCTGGGCCTGTTCGGGGCGCTGGATCGGCTGGGTGGCCTGTACGTGATCATCGTGGTGCGGTTGTTCGCGCCGTTCGTGACCGCGATCGTGATCGCGGGGGTCGTGGGGACCGCGATCTGCGCGGATCTTGGTGCGCGGCAGGTGCGCGAGGAGACCGACGCGTTGAGCGTGTTGGGCATCGATCCGGTGAAGGCGCTGATCGTGCCGCGGGTGCTG
>JALRCL010001049.1 GCA_023268575.1 Patulibacter sp. | reverse complement strand
GCGAGCCGCTCCTCGGCGATCGCGTACCGCCGCCCGAGGACCCCGTCGTCGGTGACGCGCCGCGCCCCGCGACGCACGAGCGCGCCGTAGCGGGTGCCCGGCTCGATGGTCAGCGCGTACGCCGAGACGCTGTCGGGCCCGGCCGCGATCGCCGCGTCCAGCGAGGCCCGCCAGTCGTCGTCCGTCTCGCCGTCGGCGCCGAAGATGAGGTCCAGGCCGACGGCGTCGAAGCCCGCCGCGCGCGCCTCGGCGGCGGCGGCGACCGCCCGGCCGGCCGTGTGCCGGCGGTCCAGCGCCGCCAGCACGTGGCTCCGGGCGCTCTGCATGCCGAACGAGACCCGCGTGACGCCGGCCGCCCGCAACGCATCCAGCCGAGCTGGATCGACCGACTCGGGGTTGCACTCGCACGTGACCTCGACGTCCGGGGCGAGCCCCAGCCGCGCGTCGATCGACCGCAGGACGTCGCCGAGCACGGCGGGCTCCAGCAGGCTCGGGGTACCGCCGCCGAGGAACACCGTCGCGACCGGCGGGCGCGCGCCGGCGGCCGGCTCCAGCACGCGGGCGGCGAGGGCGAGCTCCGCGTCGGCCGCCCGGGCGAACCGGCGGCCCAATCCTGGCAGCGCCCCGTCCGGCGGGACGTACGTGTTGAAGTCGCAGTAGCCGCACCGCGACGCGCACCAGGGCACGTGGACGTAGACGCCGAGGGCGTGCTGGGGCAGCTCGTCGACGGCGGCGGCCGGCAGCGCGCCGTCGGCGGGCGCGGGTGGAGCGGCGACCGCCATGCCCGGATCTTCCCGCCCGTGGCCGGTCGACGCGGCGCGGGCCAGGCGGGGAGGCCGCGGCGGGCGAACGGATAGGGTGCGCGCCGTGCTCCGCCGTTCCCTCGTGCTGCTGCTCGCCGTCCTCGCCGCGGTCGGCGCCACGGGGTGTGGCGGGCAGGCCGAGGAGGTCCGCGAGGCGAACGCCTACGCCGAGCGGGTCAACGCGATCCAGGCCGCCTTCGAGCGGGACCTCGCGACGCTGAACCGGACCGTCTCCGCGGCGCGCGAGCGGCAGGACGTCGCCGATGCGGCGGCGCGCCTGCAACGGCGGATCGACGGCGTGCGCAAGGAGCTCGAGGCGGTCCAGGCGCCTGCGGCGGTCGCGGGCGCGCACCGCTCGCTCATCGCCGCCTTCCAGCAGTGGGCGGTGCCGCTGCGGGAGTTCCGTCGGTCCCTGCGCCGGCGCGACATCCAGGCGGCCCTCCGGGCGAAGGTCCGCTTCGACAGCGAGTCCGGCGCCGTCGTCGAACGCGTGAACGACGCGCGCCGGCGGATCAACGAGGCGCTGCGCGAGCTCTCCGACTGACGGAGGTCGACCGGCCGGCACTCAGCGCGAGGAGCCCATCGGCTGCCCCGCCCGCCAGTACCCCTGGCCGGCGACGCGGGCAGGCGGCAGGCCGTGCTGCTCGCGCAGGAGCCGCTTGACGTCGCGCACGACGTCGGATTCCGCCGCGACCCACGCGTAGGTGTCGGGATGCTCGAGCGTCAGCGCCTCGACCGTACCCGCGAGGTCGCGCACGTGCTCGACCCGGACGTTCCCGGCCGGGCGCAGCGGCAGCCCCTCCGGGCCCTGCAGCAGCACCCGGACCGCGACGCTCGCCGGCAGCGCGGCGAGGATCGAGGCGATCGCCGGGACCGCCGTCTCGTCCCCCGCGAGTAGCGCCGCGACCGGCGGCGGGGTCGGCAGGACGAGCGGCCGCGTGAGGACGGCCGCGCCGAGCACGTCGCCCGGACGGGCGGAGCGGGCCCACCGCACCGCCGGCCCGTCGGCGTCGTGCAGCGCGAACCAGACGTCGAAGGTGCCCGACGCCAGGTCGGGATCGACGAAGGTGAACGCGCGCTGGGCCCGCTTGTCGCCGTCCTCGAACCAGAGCCGCAGCCAGAGCGCGGGGGACATCGGGCGCCGCGCGAGGAGCTCGGGCCCGTGGAAGGTCACGCGCCGGTAGCAGGGCGCGAGGTCGTCGACCGTCCGCACCTCGACCGGCGAGAAGCGGGCGCCGAGCACGCGGAAGAGCGTCCGCTCCATGCCGCGGGCGCCGAGGTCGCGACCGCTCGGGGCCTCCCCGGCGCTCATGCGCGTCCGCCGCGCCGTGCCGCGGGGCGGTTCGGGACGGGCGGAAGGGCGGTCTCGAGCATGGCGTCGTGGCGGATCGGCGACGAGGATCGCCCCGGCCCGCACCGGGCGCGAAGGCTAGCCGACGGGCCGCACCGCGCTCCCGCCGGCCGCGCGCCCGGAGGCGGTCCTCCCGGGCCCCTAGGATCCGCAGCGCTGATCCCGATGCCGCGGCTCGTGCTCCTCCTCCCTCCCCTCCTGCTCGCCGCGCTCGGCGCCGGTGCCGGCCTGCTGGCCGATCCCGACCGCGCATGGCCGGCCGCCGCCGGGGCCGTGGCCGGCCTCGTGCTCGGCGCGGCGGCCGCCCTGCTCTGGGCCCGCCGCCGGCGGCGGGTGCGCGACGGGGCCGACGCCGCCGCGATCACGGGCCTGACGCCGGTCGCGCACGTCCCCCCGCCGGGCGACCACGCACCCGACCGCCGGCGCCAGGAGGAGGCGTTCCGGATGCTCCGCGCCGCCCTGCGCCTGCACGAGGGGTCGGCGGGACCGGTCGTGGTGACCTCCGCCGCACCGGGAGAGGGCAAGACGACCGTCGCGGCCGGCCTCGGACGCGCGCTGGCACGCTCCGGCCGCCCGGTCGTCCTCGTGGAGGCCGACCTGCGCCGCCCGGGGCTCGCCGCCCTGCTCGGGACCCCGACCCCGCCGCAGGGGCTGACGGCCGCCCTCGTCGGCGGCGTCCCCGTCGCCGAGCTGCTCGTGGAGGTCGAGCCCGGGCTGCGCGTCGTCCCGGCCGGCGCGCTGCCGCCGAACGCCCCGGAGCTCCTGGGCAGCGAGGACGGCGCACGGGTCCTCGACGAGCTGCGCGCGCTCGACGCGCTCGTCCTGCTCGACGTCGCGCCGCTGCTGCCGGTCGCCGACACGCGCGAGCTACTGGCCCACGAGCGCCACGGCACGGTCGTGCTCGTCGCCCGCCCCGGGCGGATCACCCGCGACGAGCTCGCCCGGGCGGCGGCGCTGCTGCCGCCGGACGCCCCACGGGTCCTCGTCGTGTCGGGGCAGGCGTCGACGCCCCGCAGCTACGACCGCTACCTCCGCGACGCGGAGGCTTGAGCGCCCGGGCCCGGCCAGGGGTCGCCGGCCGAGGGTCCTCGCGGGTCGGGCGTTCGCCAACGCCGGTCGAGTGATCGCCCCGCGGGGGTCGGGCGTTCGCCGGCGCCAGTCGGGTGGTCGCCCCCGCGGGGTCAGGCGGTCGCCGGCGCCACGGCGGCGAGGACGGCGCCGGGGTCCGCGACCCCGTAGTGCTCCCCGAGGCGGCGGGCGACCTCGGCCGGCGGCGTGCCGCCGGCGAGCAGCTCGCGGGCCAGGAGGGTCGCCGCGGACGGACGTCCGGCGGGCCCCGGCGCCGACTGCGTCGGTGCGTCCGGGATCACGGCGTCCCTGGGGGCCGGAGCGTCGCCGGGGGCCGCGGACGTGGCACCGAGCTCGATGAGGTGCCCCACGCGCTCACGCGCCCGGTCCAGGAGGGCGAGCGCGTCCTCGGGGGCGGCGGCGGGCGTCGGGACGTCGGCGGGCGTCGGGGACGCGTCGGCGGGCGTCGGGGACGCGGGCACCGCCGGGGCGGCCCCGTCCGACGGCGGCCCGGCCGGCGAGGCTCCGGCGGGCGCCGTGTCCGGCGGGGCCCCGGGCTCCGGGATCAGCGGCCAGACCGCCGGTCGGGAGAAGCCGGTGCCCGCGTCGGGGGCCGGCTCGGGCACGAGCGGCTCGGCCCCCGGGCGCGGGGCCGAGCGGTCCTTGCGGGCCTTCGCCTTCGCCTTCTTGCCCTGCTTCGCCGCCCGCGGCGGCCGATCGCCATCGGGACCGATCAACATCGCCCCGCATCCTCGCACGGCACCGCGGAGCGCCGCGAGCGCGCCGACGCGCCAGGACGGCGCGGCGCGCGGCGCCGGGCAGCCCGTACGCTGCAGCGATGCCGCCGACGTGGTTCTGGATGCAGGTCGTGCTCGTGGTCTGCGTGCTGATCAGCATGGTCATCGCCGCGATCAAGCTCTGGGCCTGACCCGACGGTCCCGGCCGGACGCGCGTTCGGTCGCTGGGGATCGCTCCCGCGGGCGCGCAGCGGTGTGCGATGATCGGCGCGCCGCCGGGCGGGACCCCGCCCGACGGCGCCTCGCCAACCCCTTCTCGCACGCTCGCCAAGGAGATCCATGTTCGGCTCGATCGTCGTCGGCACCGATGGCTCCGACACCGCCAAGCAGGCGGTCAAGGAGGCGATCGACATCGCCGCCGCCGTCGGAGCCCGGATGGAGATCGTCTCGGCCTACGAGCCCGTCTCCAGCGCCCGTCTTCGCGAGGAGGCCAAGCAGGCGCCGAGCGACATCGAGTGGATGGTCAACGAGCGCGCCGACGTCGAGGTGACCCTCGGCCAGGCCGAGGACATGGCGACCTCGCGCGGCGTGAAGCAGGTGCGCACGTACGCGCGCCAGGGCGATCCGGCCGACGCGATCCTCGACGTCGCCGAGGAATCCGGCGCCGACCTCATCGTCGTCGGCAACAAGGGCATGACGGGCGCCAAGCGCTTCCTCCTCGGCTCCGTGCCGAACAAGGTGAGCCACCACGCGCCCTGCTCGGTGCTCATCGTCCGCACCACCTAGCGCGAGGCCCCGTCGCAGGGAGGCCGAGACGTCCGCGGGCCGCTCGTCGAGCGGCCCGTCGTGCGTCCGGGCCCGGCGTCCCCCGGACCGGCGCTGCGATCATCCCGAGCGTGAGCGAGCTCCCCGACGACGCGCGCTGGATGCGCGAGGCGATCGCCGAGGCGCACGCCGCCGAGGCGCACGGCGACGTGCCGATCGGCGCCGTCGTCGTCGCCGACGACGGCCGGATCCTCGGCCGCGGGCACAACCGCCGCGAGCTCGACGAGGACCCCACCGCGCACGCCGAGGTGCTCGCGCTGCGCGAGGCGGCGGCAGCGCTCGGCAGCTGGCGGGTGCTCGACGCGACGCTCTACGTGACGCTCGAGCCGTGCGCGATGTGCGCCGGGGCGATCGTCCTGTCGCGCGTGCCGCGCGTCGTCTACGGCTGCACCGACCCGAAGGCCGGCGCGTGCGGCAGCGTCCTGGACGTCACCGCGGAGCCCCGGCTGAACCACCGCCCAACCGTCGTCGGCGGCGTGCTGGCCGACGAGTGCGCGGGGCTGCTGCGCGCCTTCTTCGCGGCCCGCCGGCGACCGCGCGCGTCGCCGGCGGTCGAGGGCCCGGACGAGCCGTCGAGGCCCGCCGCGTAGCGTGTCGGACGTGCCGCGCGTCCCGCCCAACCCCATCACGCCGATCCGGGAGACGGTCGAGCGCGTCCTGCACGAGACGGGCCTGGCGGACTTCGGGCGCTCCGTGTCGAGCATCGACGACCTCACGGCCGAGGTCCAGCACGTGTACAAGCGCGTCGACGACATCGAGCAGCGGATGGAGCAGATCGTGCCCCTGCTCGAGCGCCTCGTGCTCGTCGCCGAGGAGCTCGAGCGGGAGATCAGCCCGATCAGCCGCCTCGTCTCGAAGCTGCCCGGGTCCGGCATCCGCGAGCGGCGGCGGCAGCGCAAGGCCATCGCCCGCGCCGCGTCGCCGACGCCGTGGCCGGGCGAGGGCAACGGCCCGGCCGGCGGGCCGCGCCGGATGGTCGGGCCGACCGACGCCGGTCCGGACGGACGCTGACCCGCGCGGTCGCGGGCCGGGCGGCTCGGTGCGCGGCCGTCGGCGTCGGGGGCGCCCCTAGGCGGCGCCCGGACCGTCGACGCCCGCCTCGGCGAACGTCTCCATGTCCCGGTGCAGGCGGCCGGCCTGCTCGATGAGCGGCAGCGCGAGCGCCGCCCCCGAGGCCTCGCCGAGCCGCAGCCGCAGGTCGAGCAGCGGCTCGAGGCCGAGCTGGGCGAGCACCGCGCCGTGGGCCGGCTCGGCGGAGCGGTGGCCGGCGACGAGCGCGTCGCGGACCGCGGGCCGCAACCGGACCGCCGCGAGTGCGGCGACGCCGACCGCGAAGCCGTCGAGGACGACCGGCACCCG
>JALRCL010001048.1 GCA_023268575.1 Patulibacter sp. | reverse complement strand
CCTCGGGATCGGCGTTCATCGCCGCGAACGGCTCGCGGTCGTCGGGGCGCCAGCGCCGCAGGTGCAGCCGCGCCGTCCGCGCCTCGTCGGGGGCCCGCACGGTCACCGGCGCGACGCTAGCGCGCCCGCGCTCCGTGCGGTGGGCGGCGTCGGCGCGACGATCGCTCGCGACGGCGCGGGAATCGCGAGCCCGTCACGTAGGCTTGCCGGCATGAGCACCTCCGTGCAGCACACCGACGTCGCCTGGGACCTCGAGCCGCTCGTGACGGAGGTCGCTCCCGAGGGCGGTGCGGCGGGCGTGGACCGGCTGCTCGACGAGGCCGCCGAGCAGGCGACGGCCTTCGCGTCGACGTACCAGGGCAAGGTCGCCGAGCTCGACGGCGCCGGCCTCGCCGCCGCGATCGCCGCGCTGACGGAGATCTCCGACCGGATCGGACGGGCCGCCTCGTACGCGTCGCTGAAGTTCGCCGAGGACACGACGAAGCCCGAGCACGGTGCGCTGCTGGCGAAGGTCGAGGAGCGCGCCACCGCGGTCCAGACCGCGCTGCTGTTCTTCGACCTCGAGTGGACCGCGCTGGACGACGGCCGGGCCGAGGAGCTGCTCGGCGCCGACGGCCTCGAGCGGGCCCGCCACTACCTCCGGACGGTCCGCCGGTACAGGGCGCACCAGCTCTCGGAGCCCGAGGAGCGGATCCTCGCCGAGAAGCAGACGTCGAGCCGCGGCGCCTGGGACCGGCTGTTCGACGAGCTGACGTCGGTGATCGAGGTCGACGTCTCCGACGCCGCGCCCGCGCTGAGCCCCGACGGCACGCCGGTCGCCCTCGACGTCGCGCTCAGCCAGCTCACGAACCCCGACCGCGAGGTCCGCCAGGGGGTCGCCTCGGCGGTCACGACCGCCCTGCAGCCCGGGCTGCGCACGCGGGCGTTCATCTACAACACGCTCCTGCAGGACAAGGCCGTCGAGGACCGGCTGCGGTCGTTCGGGTCGTGGATCGCCTCGCGCAACCTCTCCAACGAGGCGTCCGACGAGTCGGTCCAGGCGCTCGTCGACGCGGTCCAGGAGGCCTACGACGTCCCGCAGCGGTGGTACCGGCTGAAGGCGCGGATCCTCGGCCTGGACCGGTTGAGCGACTTCGACCGGATGGCGTCGATCACCGCCGCGGACGAGGCCGAGTTCGACTGGGCCACCTCGACGGACCTCGTGTTCTCGAGCTTCGACGCCTTCGCGCCCGAGATGGGCGACGTGGCGCGCCGGTTCGTCGACGAGGGCTGGATCGACGCGCCGCCGCGGGCGGGCAAGCGCGGCGGCGCCTTCTGCGCCTACACCGTGCCGGACCACCACCCGTACGTCCTGCTGAACTGGACGAGCCGC
This sequence comes from Patulibacter sp., assembly GCA_023268575.1. Taxonomy (GTDB): domain Bacteria; phylum Actinomycetota; class Thermoleophilia; order Solirubrobacterales; family Solirubrobacteraceae; genus Patulibacter. The sequence continues at coordinate 3,672 of JALRCL010001048.1, read as the reverse complement.
CGGCGCGACGTCCTCACCCTCGCCCACGAGCTCGGCCACGGCATCCACGCGTACCTCGCGCGCGACCGCGGGCCGTTCGAGCAGACCACCCCGCTGACGCTCGCCGAGACGGCGTCGGTGTTCGGCGAGACGCTCGTCTTCGACCGGCTGCTGGCCGAGACGACCGATCCGCAGGCCCGGCTCGGGCTGCTGGCCGAGCAGATCGAGGGCTCGATCGCGACGATCTTCCGCCAGACCGCGATGAATCGGTTCGAGGACGCCGTCCACACCGCGCGCCGCGAGGAGGGCGAGCTCTCCGTCGAGCGCTTCGGCGAGCTGTGGCACGCGACGCAGAGCGCGATGCTCGGCGACGCGGTCGAGCTCACCGACGGCTACCGCGCGTGGTGGAGCTACGTGCCGCACTTCATCGGCACGCCGGGCTACGTCTACGCCTACGCGTACGGGCAGCTCATGGCGCTCTCCGTCTACGGCCGCTACCGCCAGGAGGGGCCGTCGTTCGCCCCGAAGTACCTCGAGCTGCTCGCCACGGGCGGCTCGAAGGCGCCGGAGGACCTCGTGGCGATCGCCGGGCTGGACCTCACCGACCCGGGGTTCTGGCGCTCGGGCCTCGCGCTCGTGCGCGAGCAGCTCGAGCAGGCCGAGCAGGCCGCCGCCGACGCGGGCGTCATCGACGCCTGACGCACGGCGGGCGCGCGACGGTGCTCGCCGTCGCGCGGGCGCCGGCCTAGCGGTTCGCCTCGCGCAACGCGCGCTGCATCTCGCGCTGCTGATCGCGGCGCTTGAGGTCCTCGCGCTTGTCCGCGACGTTCTTGCCGCGCGCGAGGGCGATCTCGACCTTGATCGTCTGCCCCTTGGGGTAGATCCGGACCGGGACGACCGTCAGGCCGGCCTGCTGGATCTCGCCGAGCAGGCGGTCGATCTCGCGCCGGTGGGCGAGGAGCTTGCGCGGCCGGTCCGGCTGGTGGTTGTTCATCGCCGCCGGCGCATACGGGTCGATGCGCAGGTTGCGCAGCCAGAGCTCGCCGCGGCGGACGTCGACGTAGCTGTCGCCCATCTGCGCCCCCACGGTGCGCAACGCCTTCACCTCGGTGCCGTGCAGCTGGATCCCGCACTCCAGGCGGTCCAGGAGCTCGTAGCGGAAGCGCGCCTGGCGGTTGAACGCGTAGTCGCCGGCGGGCGGCTTCTTCTTGCCCTTGGCCATCGGCCGTCGAGCGTAGCGGCGCGAGCCGGTCCCCGGCCGCGCGGGGGCCGTGCGGCGAGCGGTTCGTGCCTGCCGACGCGGGCCCGGGACGACGGGGATCGCCGTCCCGAGCGCCGTCCGGTCAGCCGCGCGAGACGCGCCGGCCCGTGGCCACGCGGTAGCCGAGCAGGACGATCACCACGCCGATGATCGCGCTCAGCAGGCCGCCGAGGTCGAACATGTCGGTATCGCCGATGCCGAGACCGGCCGTGAAGATGAGCCAGCCGACCACCGCGCCGACGAGCCCGATGCCGATCGTGACGAAGAACCCGCCGGGGTCCTCGCCCGGCACGATCGCCTTGCCGATGAACCCGGCCACGAGGCCGAGGATGATGGCGCCGATCACGGTGCCTCCTCTGGGTCGCGCCGCCCACCGGGGCCCGGTGGGTCGGCGGTTGGTGTACCAGGGGGTACCCCGCGGTGTGCAGGGGGAAACACCCGCTCAACCGGTGTTCGACCGGCCGGGGACGCGACGTCAGCGGCGCCGGGCGAGCGCGAGCGTGACCCGGCCTCGGGCCGGCTCGAGGCGCGCGATCCGCACGTCGATCGGGTCCCCGATCGCGACGGTCGCCCCGGAGCGCGAGCCCACGAGCCGCACGCCGAGCTCGTCGAGCTCCCACCAGTCGTCGCCGAGCTCGCGCAGCGGCAGCAGCCCCTCGTGGGCGCCGTCGTCGCCGAAGCGCACGAAGGCCCCGGCGCTGGCCACCCCGGTCACCTCGCCGGCCAGGCGCGCCCCCGCTCGGGCGACGCCCCCGCCGGCGTAGAGCTCGCGCTCGAGCAGGAACGCCGCGGCGATCCGATCGGCGTGCCGCTCGACGTCCATCGCCTCGCGCTCCGTCGCCGAGCACCAGATCGCCAACTCCTCCAGCTGCGCCCGCGAGCCGGCGAACGCCGCCTCGCCGCCGCCAACGAGCGCGAGCACGGCTCGGTGGTCGACGAGGTCGGGGTAGCGCCGGATCGGCGAGGTGAAGTGGCAGTAGTGCCCGAGCGCGAGTCCCGCGTGGCCGCGCGACTCCGGCACGTAGCGCGCCTGCTGCAGCGCGCGCAGCACGAGCGGGGCGTAGCCCGCCGCGCCCCGCCCGTGGCGCCGGACGTGGGTGGCCACGAGACGCGAGAGCTCGGCGACGGCCGCCGCGGCCTCGCCCTCGGGCGGCTGCCCGTCGGTGGCGCTCCAGGTCGGCGCCGGCAGTCCGAGCACCCGCAGCTGCGCGGCGAGCCGGCCGACGCGGCTCGGGTCCGGCGCGTCGTGGACCCGGTGCAGGGCCGGGGCTCCCGCCCGCTCGAGCAGCCGTGCGACCTCGGCGGTCGCGGCGACCATGAGGTGCTCGATGAGGCGGTGCGACTCGCTGGACCGCTCCACCGCGACGCCGGCGACGTGGCCGTCCCCGTCGAGGACGAACCGCGGCTCGTGGCTCTCGACCTCGAGTGCGAGCCGACCGGCGTCCCGCCGCCGCTGCAGCGCGGCGGCGGCCTGTCGCGCGAGCGCCAGCGGCGCCGCCCATGGGTCCTCCGCGCGCTCCGTGCCGGCGAAGATCTCGTCGACCTGATCGTACTCGAGCCGCGCGTCGGAGCGGATCAGCGTCCGCTCGACGCTCGCCCGGCGCACCTCCCCCGCCCCGTCGACCTCGAACGCGACGCTCACCGCCAGGCGGTCCTCGCCCGGCACGAGCGAGCAGGCGCCGTTCGAGAGGCGCTCGGGCAGCATCGGCTCGACGGTGCCCGGGACGTAGACGCTCGTGCCGCGCCAGCGCGCGTCGCCGTCCAGCGCGCCACCGGGCCGCACGAACGCGCTGACGTCGGCCACGTGCACGTGGATCCGCACGACCTCGTCGGCGACCCGCTCGGCGCTGATCGCGTCGTCGAAGTCGCGGGCGCTCGCCGGGTCGATCGTGAAGGTCGGCGTGCCGCGCAGGTCCCGCCGCGGCCCGTCGACGAACGGCGGGGCCTGCGCGACCCCCTCGGCCTCCGCCGCGACGGCGCGCGCCACGCGGCGCGGCAGCCCGCGGTCCAGCAGCAGCGCCTCGAGGACGTCACGGGCGACCTCGGGCCGTCCGACCTCGCGGACGAGCCGGTGACCGGCGTGGCGGCGAGCTCCGCGACGCGGCGGGGCGAAGACGCCGATCCGCCCCTCGCGGACCGCACCGCCGCGCTCGACGACCACGAGCTCGCCACGCCCGAACAGCGGCTCGGCGACGAGCAGCCGCCCCCGCCGGCGCACGAGCCCGACGACCGGCCGACGGCCCCCCGGTGCGTGGTCGCGCCAGACGTCCCGGGGCAGGTCCGGGGCGCCGGGGCGGGAGGCCGGGCCACCACCGCCGGGGCGGGATCCGTCGCCGCGCACGCCCCGCTGCTCCCCCCGTGGCCCGCGATCCGCAGCGGCCCCGCGACCGGCGGCCCGGCCGTCGCGTGCCCCGTCGCCGCCCCGGCCCGCG
>JALRCL010001029.1 GCA_023268575.1 Patulibacter sp. | reverse complement strand
AGCCGGATTGATCGTGTTCGGGGTGATCTTCGCCGCCAACAGCGCCGTGCACTCCTACCTGATCCTCGCCTACGCCGATGGTGACAAGGTCGCCATGAACGTCGGCTTCTACTACATGGCCAACGCCGCCGGCCGGCTGGCCGGCACGCTGCTCTCGGGCCTGATCTACCAGTGGCAGGGCCTCGAGGCGTGCCTCGTCGCCTCGGCGCTGATGGTGGCGCTCGCCGGCGGCGTCTCGCTCGCCCTGCCGGGCGGCACGCGGGGCGGGGCGGCCGTCGCGGCCGCCCCGCCCGCTCGAGCCTAGCCCCGCGCCCGGATCAGCTCGGTCAGCTTGGGGACGATGTCGTGCAGGTCGCCGACCACGCCGAGGTCGGCGTAGTCGAAGATCGGGGCGTTCTTGTCCTTGTTGATCGCGACGATCGTGCCGGACCCCTGCATCCCGACCTTGTGCTGGATCGCCCCGGAGATGCCGCAGGCGATGTACAGCTTCGGCGAGACCGTCTTGCCGGTCTGGCCGACCTGGGCCGAGTACGGGTACCAGCCCGCGTCGACGACCGCGCGGGTCGCCGCGACGGCGCCGCCGAAGGCGGCGGCGCAGTCCTCGATCACGGCGAAGCCACCGGCGTCGCCGAGCCCGCGGCCGCCGGCCACGAGCACGTCGGCCGCGCCGATGTCGGGACCGGAGTCCTCGGCGTCCTCGTGGCCGACCAGCTCGACGCCCTCCGACCAGCTGCGGAAGGACGGCTGGATGCGCTCGACCGGCGCGGAGCCGGAGGCGCCCTCCGTCGGGGCGAAGGAGTTCGCGCGGGTCACCACCACGCCGACGGGCGTCGTGAAGCCGCAGTGCGCGAGCACCGAGTCGCCGAGGCCGGAGCGGCGCGTGACGAGGTCGGAGCCGTCGGCGTGGAGCTCGACGGCGTCGATCACGATGCCGGCGCCGAGCCGGGCCGCGAGGCCCGCCATCGCGTCGGCGGTCATGATCGAGGCGCCGGCCAGCCAGTAGCGGGACTGGCCCGCCTCCTGCGCCGCGGCGCAGGCGTCGACGACGGGCTGCGCGAGCCCGGCGCCGAGGCGCGGGTCGTCGGCCGCGACCACCGTCGCGGCGCCGTGGCCGCCGAGGGCGGCGAGCGCCACGTCGTCGAGGCCGGAGCCCGTGACGACCGCGGTGACCGGCTCGCCGATCGCCTGGCCGAGGCGGGCCGCCTCCTCGAGGACGCCGAGCGAGCCCTTGGCGACCTGGCCGCCCTGGACCTCGCAGAGGACCGCGATACCGGCCATCAGGCCACCACCTTCTTCTCGACGAGGAACTCCATGATCTTCTCAGCCGCCGACCCGTCGTCCTCGATCAGGACGGTGTCGCCGCGCCCCTCGGGCCTCGACAGCCCGCCCACCTTCGTGCCGGCGCCCTGGGCGCCCACCGTGGCGGGGTCGACGCCGAGGTCGGCGAGGGCGAGCACCTCGTGCGGCTTCTTCTTGGCGCCCATGATCGCGGGCAGCGGCGGGTAGCGCGGGTCGTTGATCGCATCGGAGACCGACACGACGCACGGCGTCTGCGCCTTGACCGTGTCGTAGCCCGTCTCGACCTGGCGCTTGACGGTGACGGAGCCGTCGCCGAGCTCGATCGAGGCGGCCTGCGTGACGCAGGGCAGCTCGAGCAGCTCCGCGACGAGGCCGGCCATCACGTAGCACTCCGCGTCGGCGGCCTGCTGGCCGAGCAGGATCAGGTCGTACTGGTCGCGCCTGAGCGCCGCCGCGAGGATGCGGGCCGTGCCCAGCAGGTCGCTGCCGGCGGCCGCCTCGTCG
>JALRCL010000983.1 GCA_023268575.1 Patulibacter sp. | reverse complement strand
CGCCGAGCAGGACGATCCCGACGCGCTGGTTCGTGTGGAGGATCCCGCGGATCCGCCCGACGAGCTCCTCGACGTCGTAGCCGACGCCGCGCTTGCCGAACCGCCCGAAGCCGGAGAGGTCGCGGCGGATCTGCGTGCTGTTGACGTGGGTGTGGGCGGAGAGCTCCTGCGAGCTCATCGTGGCCCGGCCCATCTTGCGGGCCTGCGTCAGCACCTGGAGGTAGCGCGAGAGCCGCTCGGCCTGCCCGGCGCCGAGGCGCGGAGCGGCCGGATCCGGGGTGCCCGCGGCAGCCGGCACGCTGCCGACGGTCGCAGGGGCTGGCGTCGGGGCCAGGGTCGGCTCGGCGGTCGGCATCGGCGGCGCGGCGATCCTACTGACCCGCTCGACGGGGACTGGACTGGCGCGCAGGAGCGGCTTCGCGGTGCGCTCGCGGGGCGGCGCGACGGCGGGCCGTCGGCGCGCGGCGCCGGCCCCGACGCGCTCGCGCAGGTCGCGCAGCGCCTGCAGCACGCGCTCGCCGTCGACGGCGAAGTCGCAGAGCTCCTCCCCGGCGAGCGCGATGACGGGGATCCGCTCGAGGTACCGCGCGTGCAGCCGGTCGTCGCGCTCGATGTCGACCGAGCGGACGGTGAAGGGCTCCTGCTCGCGCAGGGCCTCCAGGTCCTCCAGCGCGTCGTGGCAGAGGTGGCAGCCTGGACGCAGGAAGACGACGACCTCGGGTGCGGACACCTCGTGATCGTCGCAGAACCGCACATGGTCGTGCCAAGTGTCACGAGTCACGAGTCACGACCGCCCGTCGCGACGGGCTCCACGGCCTCAGAAGCGACCCGCGGCCGGCACGACCGAGCCGAGCGGCGCCCCGGCCGACGGCGGCACGGGATCCTCGGCCACGAGCAGGCCGCGAACGCCGAGCCGCAGGCGCCGCATCGCCTCCTTCGGCCGTCCGGCGGCGTCGAGCGGCAGCGCCTCGCGCTCCGGTCCCCACCAGCTCGTCGCGTCGGTCACGCCCCAGACGCCGAGGGCGTCGCACGACGCGTGCTGCCAGCAGGCGTCGGCGACCATCCCGAAGGCCCGGGCACCGTACCGGCGCCACGCCGCGGTCACGGGCAGGCCGAGCGGCACGTCGACCTCGCTGAACTGCACGCGCAGGCCGAGCGCCTCGATCCGAGTCATCGTGTCGTCGAGCTGCGCGGGGGTCAGCTCGATCTCGGGCTTCAGGTGCCCCTGCAGCGCGACCCCGTCGATCGGCGCCCCGGACCGCACGAGCCGGCGCAGCATCCGCAGCACCCCGTCGCGGTGCGCACCGGGGTTCTCGATCGCGTTGTCGGAGTACAGGAGCCGCGCGCTCGGGTCGGCCTCGCGGGCGAACCGGAAGGCCTGCTCGACGACGTCGGGGCCGATCGCCCGCCGCCAGATCGACGGCCAGTCCGAGCCGTCGGGCCGGATCGCCTCCGTCACGACGTCCCACGCCCGGACCTGCCCGCGGTAGCGCCCGACGAGCGCCGCGACGTGCTGGCGCAGCGCGGCGAGCAGCAGGGGGCGCGTCCAGCCCTGGATCCGGTCGTCGAGCCACGCCGGCAGCTGGTCGTGCATGAGGAGGGTGTGGCCGTGGAGGCCGCCGCCGACGCCCCGGGCGAGGTCGCGCAGGCGGTCGGCGGCACCGAAGAGGAACAGCCCCGGGTAGGGCTGCGTCGTGCGCATCTTCAACGCGTTCTCGGTCATCGCGAAGCGGTACTCGCGCCGGAACGCGTCGGCGACCCCGGGCCGGTCGAGCTGCTCGGGGCGCAGCGCCGCGCCGAGGGTGATCGGGACGGCGTCGAGGTCGAGGTCCAAGCGGTCCACGTCGACGCTCGCGCACGAGCCGGCGCGGCGCTCCAGCACGACGACCCGGCGGCCGGGACGGACCGGCAGCGCCAGCACGATTCGCCGCTGCGCGCGGCGCACCCGCGCCGTTCGCCGGGGAACGCCGTCGACGCGCAGGCCGATCCGGCCGGTGCACCCGCCGGCGCGCAGCGCCAGCCGCGGACCCGCGGCCAGCGGCACCGGCCAGGCGACCGGTCCGCGGTCCAGGCGCACCCGCACGACGGCGCCCGACGACGCCCCAGGGCGCGCGAGCACCCGCCCGGGCAGGGCGGAGCGCTCCGCCTCGATCCCCCGGCGCAGGGGCTCGGCCGCGCCGGCGGGCGCGGGAAGGTGCAGCAGGACGGCGGCGAGCACGGCCGCCGTCGCGGATGAGCGCCTGGGGGGCACGTCGGGGCGCCACCCTACCGCCGAGTCGGTCGGGCGTCGCGCGCCCCGCCGGCCGCCTCCGACGCCGGCCGGTCAGGCCGCGCGCTGCCCGCTGGCGTACGCCTCGAGGGCGATCGCGGCGTCCGGCTCCAGCGCGGGGCGGAACCGCGCGACCGCCGCGATCATCGCGGCGTTGTCGGTGCAGAGGGACCGGTCGGGGATGGCGACCTCTGCGTCGAGGGCCTCGAGCCGGGCGCGCAGCGCACCGTTCGCCGCGACCCCGCCGCCGATCGCCACGCGGCGCAGGCCCGTCTGCTGGAGCGCGCGCTCGACCCGCACGGCCAGCGCCTCGACGACCGCGCGCTGGTAGCTCGCGGCGAGGTCCGCGCGGCGCCGCGCCGTCTCCTCCTCCCCCAGGTCGCGCACCGCGTAGAGCAGCGCGGTCTTCAGCCCGGAGAACGAGCAGTCCAGGCCGCGGACCCGCGCGCCGGTCGGGAAGGCGAAGGCCGTCGGGTCGCCCCCGGCGGCGAGGCGCTCGAGCGCCGGCCCGCCCGGGTAGGGCAGGCCGAGCAGGCGAGCGCCCTTGTCGATGGCCTCGCCCGCGGCGTCGTCGAGCGTGCCGCCGAGACGCACGATCGCGTCGGGGCCGTCGACGCGCGAGAGGAACGTGTGGCCGCCCGACGCGACGAGCGCGACGAACGGCGGCTCGACCGCCAGCGGTCGCAGCGTCGCGGCGAGGACGTGGCCGTCGAGGTGGTCGACCGGCACGAGCGGCAGGTCGCGGGCGAGCGCCAGCGCCTTCGCCGCCTGCAGCCCGACGAGCAGCGCGCCGACGAGGCCGGGGCCCTGGGTCACGGCGATCCGGTCGACCTCCCCCAGCCCTGCGCCCGCGTCGCGCAACGCCTGCTCGATCACGAGGTCGCAGCGCTCGACGTGCGCCCGGGCGGCGAGCTCGGGCACGACCCCGCCGTAGGCGTCGTGGATCCCCTGGCTGGAGATGACGTTCGAGCGGATCGTGCCGTCGTCGTCGACGACCGCGGCGCACGTGTCGTCGCAGCTCGTCTCGATCGCGAGGATCACCGGCGACGGCCCCCGCGCTCGGGCAGCGGCGGCACGACGTCGGGCGGGACGGGACCCTTGGAGCCCGGCACCCCGGGCGCGCGACCGTGACGCGGCCCGCTGAGGTCGGCCACCCGGCCGTCGGCGCCGGGGATGTCGTCGAGGCGGCCCTGGAGCGTCGCCGGCGTGCGCCACATGATCAGGGCGTCCTCGCCGTCGTCGCGGTAGTAGTTGCGCCGGGTGCCCACGGCGACGAAGCCGAGCTCGTCGTACAGGCCGCGCGCGCTCCGGTTCGAGGGCCGGACCTCGAGCGTCAGCCGGGCCTGCTCGCCACCGGCCGCCTCGATGACGTGCAGCAGCAGCGCGCGGGCGATGCCCTCCCGCCGGCGGTTCGGGTCCACGCAGACGTTCATGACGTGGAACGCGTCGTCGTAGCGGCTGACGATCGCGTAGCCCACGAGCCCACCGGTGGGCGGACCGGGCGTCGCCCCGGTCGAGAAGGAGCGCGCGACGATCGAGAGGCCCCCCGGCTTGGCCGCCTCCAGGACGAACATCGCCAGCGACCACGGCGCGCGGTAGCTGCGCCGCTCGATCGCCAGCACCTGCGGCAGGTCGGCGAACGCGAGCCGCTGGACCGCCGTGCCGCGCTGCGTGCCGCGGCGCTCGCGGGGCTCGGGGTCGGGGATCGGGCTGGGAACGAGGGGACTCACCGCTGGGCCGTCGGGATCGCGTCGGCTCCGCGAACGTACACCGGACGGACCGCCTGCGGGCCCGCAAGGGCGACCCGGCGCCCGAGGCCGGCGAGCACGACACCGTCGACCTCGTGCGCGGCCGGGTCCTCCGGGACGGCGATCCCGGCGGCGCGGAGCGCGTTCCGGTGCACCACGGCCCCGTCGCCGACGGCGACCGCGGGGCGGACCGGGAGCGCTGCGAGCGCGCCCGCCAGGTCGGTGATCGGCACGGCGACCGGCGTCAGGCCGGCCCCGCCGTCGCGCAGGTCCTCCGGCCCGGCGACCGTGAGGAACAGCTCCCGCCGTCGGGCGTCCTGGACGACGAGGACGGGGGCCGCGCCCGGCGGCGGCGCGGCACCCGGGCGGTGATGGAGGTGAGCAACTCGTAGCTGATCGTGTCCGCCGCCGCCGCCGCATCGTCCAGCATGCGGTTCGGTCCGAACAGTTCGACCACGTCTCCAACCGCGACGTCCAGGC
>JALRCL010000893.1 GCA_023268575.1 Patulibacter sp. | reverse complement strand
CGACCGTGGCGACGCCGGCCCGGCCGAGGAAGCCGCGCCGCGAATGGCCTGACGCCGGGGCCGGCGCGGCGACGCGCTCGACGGCCGTCGTCGCGACGTCGTCCGCGTCGGAGGAGTGGTGGTCGTGCATGGGAGCGGTCTGGTGGTCGAGGTGGCGGGTCACGGGCGCGGGCCGATCACGACGCGCTGCCGGGTGGTGACCGTGCGGCCACCGCTGTAGGTCGTCGCGATGACGACGGTGATCGTCTTGCGGGTGCGGCTCGTCCGGACGGTGCGCAGGCCGGTCTGGCTCGGCGGCAGGAAGAAGACGTTGACGCCGGCGGTCGCCTTGACGGTGCGGGTCCGCGTGAGCTTCGCCGTCACGAGCTTCGAGCGCCGCCGGCTGAGCTTCTTCACCACGCGCGCCTGGCCGTAGGCCTTCACGCGCGCCGGCTCGGCGAGCGTCAGGCGGACGCGGACGCCGCGGCGGCGGAAGTTGCTCGGCGCCACGCGCGGCTGGATCTGCATCCGCGGCGGCGACGCCGGGCGGACCTGGCCCGGGGCGACGCCGGCGTCCGGCACCGGGGCGGGGCCGGCGCCGGTCGGCGGGGCCTCGCCCGGAGCCAGGGGCGGGTTGACGATCACCGGCGGGTCGGGCTGGTCGGGACGGACGGTGAGGTCGGTCACGTCGTACGGCAGGACGTACGCGCTGACCTTCCCCGTCCACGGGACGGTGAGGGGCGACTCCTGGACGTAGCCGGGGTCTGCGGGCAGGGCGCCGATCGAGCGAGGGGCGCGCCAGCCGACGGTCATGAAGGGCATGGGTCAGTCCTCCTGGGGATCAGCGGGGCCGGTACTCGGCCGGCAGGCCGGCCTCGTGGACGTCGGGGTCGTTGGACAGCAGCGGCGCCGGGTTGACCTCGACCGCGTCGACCTGCTCCTGCGTGAGGCGCTTGCGTCGAGGGGCGACCGCGACCGCGGGGTCCGGCGGCAGCGTCCGGTGGTACTGCGGGTACGCGGCCTGGTAGTCGATCGCCGCCTGGATGATCTCCCCGTCGCTGAAGCGGGTGCCCCAGAACTGGACCGAGATCGGCAGGCCGTCGGCGTCGCTGCCGAACCCGGCCGGGAACGAGATCATCGGCCAGCCGAGCGCGTTGGGCACCTGGTAGTAGGTCCGGTATCGGAGCCCGGTCGTCGATGCTCCGCGCTTGGTGATCTTCGTCCCGAAGTTCATGACGAGCATGAAGTCGACGTCGGCGGCGTCGAGCGTGGCGGCGTAGTTCGCGGCGGTCTGCCGCCGCCGCCGCTCGCCCTCGCGGCGGGCCCCGGTGCTGACCCCGCCGTAGAGCCGGGTGGCGTTCTCGAAGGTCGTCTCGCCGTTCGCGGTGCGTCCGTACTGCGCGGTCAGCTTGTCGGCCTGCCACTGGAGCCGGCCGGTCGCGAACTGCCGCACGGCGTCGGCGTACCCGATCTCGTAGAGGTTGGAGTAGCGCACCGCCGAGGACGGGCTGACGTTCGCGCCGTCGACGGTCTCCAGGACGTCCGCCGAGCTGAAGTACGTGTTCAGCGACGCATCGCGCATGTCCATCCCGGGGAAGTCGATGACCCGGGCGCCCAGGGTCTGCAGCTCGCTGCGCACCCGGTTGAAGACCGCGAGGTTGTCGGCGGCGTACAGGGCCTGGGGCGACGTGCCCGCGCCGCCCGTGCCGGTGAGCCAGTCGGTCTGGGGCACGCCGATCGTGATCCCCGCCAGCGGCTTGGGACCGCCGCGCGGCGCTGCGGGAATGGGGGCCAGCGGCAGCGGCGCCGAGAGCGTCTGCTGGTCGTTCTCCGGGTCCGGGCCCATCATCTCGTTCAGCAGCAGCGCCGAGTCCCGCATCGAGCGCGAGATCGGGCCGATGACGTCGTGTCCCGGGGTGAGCGGCATGACGCCGGCCGAGGAGACGAGGCCGAGCGAGGGCTTGATGCCCGATGCGCCGTTGGCGGCCGACGGGAAGATGATCGAGCCGCCGGTCTCCTCGCCGATCGCCGCAGCGGAGAGGCGCGCGATCGGCGCGACGCCGGAGCCCTGGCTCGAGCCGCCGGGGAAGTAGTCCTTGTTCCAGGCGTTGCCGGCGAACGTCCCGGTGATCGAGCCGGAGAACGCCGAGCAGATCGTGTGCCCGAGGAAGACGACCCCCGCGGCGCGGAGCTTCGCCATCGCCGGGCCGTCCGCGGTGCCGACGTTGCCCTTGAACGCGTACGCGCCGTTCTGCGCCGGCCGGCCCTCGAGGCCGATCGAGTCCTTGACCCCGATCGGGATGCCGCAGAGCGGGGACACGGCCGGGCCGCCGTTGCGCGCGGCGGCGAGCCGCTCGTCGGCGGCGCGGGCCTCGGCGAGGGCCTTCGGGCGGTCGATCCGGACGAACGCGTTGTAGGAGTCGTTGTCCGTGTAGGCGTCGAAGTCGCCGTTGTAGCGGTCGATCCGATCGAGGTACGCGTTCGTGAGCTCGACCGACGTGATGTCGCCGGCCTGCAGCAGCGCCGCGAGCTCGTTGATCTCCAGGTCGACGAGCGGGACGTCGCGCAGACGCGCCCGCACCGCGGAGACCTTCGGCAGGAGCGTCGTGCTCGCCGCTGTCGGATCGGTCGTCTCGGCGGCGGCGGCGGTCGCGGCGCCGATGCCGGTCGTGGCGAGGGCGGCGCCGGCGCCGACGACGCCGGCGCGCCCGAGGAGGCCCCGGCGGCTGACGCCGCGCTCGGGCTCGGTGGTGGGGAGTGGCGCGTCGACCGGATCGACGAGCGGCTCCGTCGTGACGGATGAGTCGTGCATGAGGAGAGGGGTGTCGCTGGGGGCGCCCGGAGACGCCGGGAGGAGTCCGCTGGTCCGGTGCGAAGACCATCGAACAACGGACAGCCTAGGAACGACCGCCGCGACCCAGAATGGCCTGTACGGCGTACGACGAAACGGTCGATGCGCCATCTGTCCCAACCGGCCACGGAGCGGCGACCGCTACCGTGGGCGGCACGCGCAGCCGTGCGCGCGAGCCCGCTCGCGCGCGTGCTCGTCCTGCCCGATGGACGGATGGCCGGAATCCCCGGCGAACTCCCAGCGTTGTGGAGCGACTGCTGCCGATATCTGGCACAGCCATGCCCGTTGCTCCCCGCTCCTCGCCCCTCCGCCTCGCCGTCGCGGCGCTCGTCGTCGTGCTGGGGGCCGTCGGCGCGGCGCTGCTCGTGGCCGGCTCGGCGGACGCCGAACGGCGCGCCGCCGGCCGGGTCGTCGGGG
>JALRCL010000891.1 GCA_023268575.1 Patulibacter sp. | reverse complement strand
TCGTCCCGATCCTGCTGGCGACGATGTTCTTCGGGTTCGGCGCCCCGGGGGTCCAGGGCGGCAACATCACGAACGTCTTCGGGACGGTCGACCGGCTCGGCGCCTTCTTCGTCATGGCGTCGGTGCGCGAGTTCGCGCCGTGGATCAACGGCATGGTGATCGCCGGCGTGGGCGGAACCGCGATCTGCGCCGACCTCGGCGCTCGCAAGGTCCGCGAGGAGATCGACGCGCTCTCCGTGCTGGGGATCGATCCGGTCCGCAGCATCGTCGTGCCGCGCTTCCTCGCGCTCGGGATCGTGACGGCGCTCATGAACCTCGTGGCGATCGTCATGGGCGTGCTCGGCGGCTGGCTGGCCGCGGTCGCGATCTTCGGCGAGACCACCGCCGGCTACCTCGCCACCTTCAGCTCCAACTTCACCCCGCCCGACCTCCTCGGCAGCATGCTGAAGACCAGCATCTTCGGGTTCATCGTCGCGATCGTCTGCTGCTACAAGGGCCTGAACGTCAAGGGTGGGGCCGAGGGCGTGGGACGGGCGGTCAACCAAGGGGTGGTCCTGTCCTTCGTCGGCATCTGGGTGTTCAACTCCGTGTTCACCTTCACGCTGCTCGCGGCGTACCCCGAGACCGGCAACCTCCACTAGGGACGACCGATGGACGCTTCGACATTCCGGGCGCCGCGGTCGCGTGCGCCCCAGGCTCCGGGCGCCGCCGCGGAGGTCGCCGAGGGCCTCGTCTCGCCGCTCCGCTCCGTGGCGCGCGAGGCCGGGGAGTTCGGCGCCTTCGTCGGGCGGACCGTGGTCGAGGTGCCCGGCTCCTTCCGGTACACGGCCGAGATCCTGCGCCAGGCGGGGATCCTGATCTCCGGCACCGCCCTCGTCATCTGGTTCATGCAGTTCGTCATGGGGACGACCTGCGGGATGGAGGGCAACTACGTCCTCCGCGGCTACGGCGCCTCGGCGTACTCGGGCGTCCTGACCGGCGTCTGCGCCGTGCGCGAGATGGGCCCCTACATGTGGGGCTACATCCTGGCGGCGAAGGTCGGCTGCGGGCTCGTCGCCGAGATCGGCTCGATGCGGATCAACGACGAGATCGACGCGATCGAGGCGATCGGGATGAATCCGATGCGCTACATCTGCGCGACGCGCCTGGTCGCCGCGGCGCTCGTCTTCCCCGCCATCTACATCATCGGCCTGCTGGTCAACACGGTCGGGTCCTACCTCGTGATCGTCGTGCAGATCGGCGAGGTCTCCCGGGGTGGATGGGAGGGGGTCCATTGGAACTTCCAGGAACCGATGGACTACCTCTATTCCCTGATCAAGGTGATGACGACGGGTCTGGCGATCGTCCTCATCGGCATGTACTACGGCTACCGCGCCAGTGGTGGTCCCGTAGGGGTGGGATCGGCGACGGCGAGATCGATGATCGTCAGCCTCGTGATGATCCACGTGGTCGGGGCGTTCTTCTCCGTGATCTTCTGGGGATTCAACGCCAGCAGCCCCATCGGAGGCTGACGTGCGCCCCGAGACGACCTCCTCCGGGGGCTTCCTGCGCGCGATCCTGCGCCGCCCGTGGATCCTCATCGCGATCGTCGGCGCGTTCCTCGCCGTCAACTGGGTCCGGGGGACCCGCTCGGAGCCGCACCACGTCCGGATGGGGCTCCCGGCGGCCGTCAGCCTCGTCCCCGGGCTCAGCGTCCAGGTCGACGGCGTGCAGGCCGGCAAGATCTCCGACGTCTCCTACGTCGACGGCAGGGCGGTCGTCGAGCTCGGCATCGACGACGACCACTGGCCGCTGCGCGAGGGCACGGTCGCCCGCGTCCGCTGGGGCACGACCGTCGGCAACGGCACCCGTCGGATCGACCTCGAGCCGGGCCCCGCGTCCGGGCGCTCGCTGCCGGAGGACGCGATCCTGCCGGCGGAGGACGCCGTCGCGCCGGTCGAGGTCGACCAGGTCCTCAACACCCTCGATCGGCGGTCGCGCGCCGACATGCAGAGCCTGGCCGCGCGGGCCTCCAGCGGGATCGACGGTCGTGAGCGCCAGCTCAACCGCGGGGTTCGCGCGACGCGCCCCGCGGTCAGCGGCGCCAACGCGCTGCTCGCCGACCTCGCCGACGACACGGAGGCGATCCGGGGGCTCGTGGCCAACGCCTCGCGCACGACGCGGGTGATCGCGTCGCGGCGGGAGTCGGTGTCGGGCCTCGTCGCCGTGACCTCCGCGACCTTCGACGAGGTCGCCGGACGGGCGAGCGCGGTGAAGGCGACGCTCGACGAGCTCCCCGGCACGCTCGCCGCGGTCCGCGGGACGCTCGCGCGCGTCGACACGACCGTCGAGGGCCTCGAGCCGCTGGTCGCCGACCTGCGGCCCGGCGCGGCCGGCCTCCGGGCCCTCGCCGCCCCGCTGCGCTCGGCGAGCGGACGCCTCGTCGCGGTGGCGCCGGTCGCGCGACGGACGCTCGCGGCGCTCCGCGAGGCCGCACCGCAGGTCCGCGCGCTGCTCGGCGAGGCGCCGCCGCTGCTGGACGACGTCGCGCCGGTGCTCGAGCACCTC
>JALRCL010000846.1 GCA_023268575.1 Patulibacter sp. | reverse complement strand
ATCATCCCGAGGTAGATCGAGGCGAACATCAGCGACGCCCACTCGAGGACGCCGAAGGCCCCGGAGCGCCACTCGCAGATGAACCCGGACTGCGGGACGAAGAACCCGTCGAAGACGATCGTGTGGGTGCCCGTGGCGTGCATGCCGAGGGAGTCCCACGTGCGCTCGATCCGCACCCCGTCGCCCTGCAGCGTGTCCCGGTCGACGTCGAAGTCGGCGATGAAGAAGCTCTCCGCCGCGACCCGCGCCTCGAAGTCCTCGGGCAGGTTGCCCTCGGCGTCGGTGATCGTGGCGTTCGTCGTGATGATCGTCGCCGCGTCGCAGAGCGTGCCCCACGTCTTGCGGCCGTAGAGCTTCCAGCCCCCGCCCTCCTGCGGCACCGCCTTCATGTCGGCGAGCCCGGAGAAGCCGGCGCGCTTCTCGGAGAACGGGCCGAACATCAGCTCGCCCTTCGAGACCCGGCCGAGCCAGTACTCGTTCTGCTCCTCGCTCATCAGGTTGCCGGCGATGCCGACCATGATGTAGTGCATGTTGTACGCGAGGGTGATCGCCGAATCGCCGTAGGAGAGGGCGGACACGATCTTCGACGTCTGCAGGATGTCCCCGCCGTACCCGCCGAACCGCTTGGGCACCGACAGGCGCCCGAGGCCCGTCGCCTTGTAGCGCTCGATCGTGGGGAACGCGAAGGTGTTCTTCTCGTCGTACTCCGGGCCGATCTCGGCGAAGTAGGACGAGAGCTCGCGCGCCTTCGCCAGGAGGCCCTCGAACTCCTCCTCGGAGAGGCTCCCCTCGAACTGGGTGGACGTCAGCTCCGCCTGGAAGTCGTCGGCGGTCTCGATGGTGGCCATGCGTCTGGTGCTCCGGTCTCGTGCTGGATCTGGTGCGGTGATTGCCGGGATGCGGCTC
Source organism: Patulibacter sp. (assembly GCA_023268575.1). Lineage (GTDB taxonomy): Bacteria > Actinomycetota > Thermoleophilia > Solirubrobacterales > Solirubrobacteraceae > Patulibacter. The sequence goes on along the minus strand of JALRCL010000846.1, from coordinate 5,899 downwards.
AGGCCACGAGGAGGTCCTCGCGCCCGGCCTCCCGCAGGCGGGACCGGTAGGTCTCGAACAGCTCCTCCGTCAGCGGCAGGAGCTTCAGCGCCACCGAGCGCCGGCCGTCGAGCTTGACCTTCCGCTGGGCCATGGCCAGCGTGAAGTTGAGCTTCCCCTGCCAGAACCGGTTGGCGTTGTCGGAGGACATCCGCAGCTGCACGGTGTGCTCGCCGGCGATCGCCTCGTCCCCCGTCACCACGCTCTGGCCCGGGAAGTCGACGAGGATCGCCGCGTCCGGGTTCGTCTGGCGGACGAGCACGACGAGGTTGCCGCCCTTCGTCGCGTCGACGAACGACGGGGTCGCCGTCGCCGTCTCGAACATCCCCCCGATGTACTCGTACACCTCGTCGGCGTCCTTGAACGCGGTCACGTCGCTGCTCCTCGGTCCCGTCCTCGCCGGGGGGCGCTGTCCGCGTCCGACCGGCTCCGTCGAGAGCGAACCTAGGCGCGGGGACGTGGGGGAACCTCCCCCCTACCGGGGACCTTCGTGCACCGGAGGAAGGACACGCGCCGGGCCGGACGCGCCGCGCGACCGACGAGACCTCCTGCACGGAGGAGCAATCCCGTCCCGTGGGAAGACGCCGACCGGTTGCCCGTCGGCGAGGCTCGTGATCGCAGGCGGCGGTCCTCGGACCGGCTCCTGCACCCGTCGCCGGGCGAGGCGCAGGCTCCACCGGTCCGCACGCCCGCGACGGTCACATAGCGCCGTGATCCGCGGCGCACTCCTCCCCGGGCCGCGCCGGATCCGGCGCGGCCCTTGGGAGGCGTCGGTCGGCAGCCGCCCGGCGCCTCCAGCGCGCCGCGCCCGCGCAGCCGCCGTCCGGCAGCTCCCCGCGCACCCGTCTCGGGGCATCCCGCTCGTGGGGTCCGCGCCCCCGCGGAGGAGGAGCTTCCCCCCATCGGGAGGAGCCGGCGCGCGGACCCGGCACTAGCGTCGCCACCCATGCGACTCGGTCTCCACATCGCCTACTGGGGTCTCGGCCTCGACGCCGACGAGCAGCTCGAGCTCGTGCTGGAGGCCGAGCGCCTCGGGTTCGCGTCCGTCTGGGTGGGGGAGGCGTACGGCTCGGACGCCGCGACGGTCCTCTCCTGGATCGCCAGCCGGACGACGCGCATCGAGATCGGCTCGGGCGTGCTCCAGATGCCCGCACGCTCCGCGGCGATGACGGCGATGACCGCCGCGACGCTCGACCAGCTCTCCGGCGGGCGCTTCCGCCTCGGGCTCGGCACGTCGGGCCCGCAGGTGGCCGAGGGCTGGCACGGCGCCCGGTTCGACCGTCCGCTCACGCGGACCCGCGAGTACGTCGACGTCGTGCGGATGGCGCTGCGGCGCGAGCGCGTGGCGTACGAGGGCCGGACGCTCACCCTGCCGCTCCCCGATGGTCCCGGCAAGGCGCTGAAGCTCACGATCGCCCCGCACCAGGAGCGGATCCCCGTGTACCTCGCCGCGATCGGCCCGCAGAACACGATGCTCGCCGGCGAGATCGGCGACGGGTGGATCCCCGTCCTCTTCAGCCCCGACCACGTCTCGACCACCAGGGACCTCCTCGCCGAAGGGGCGGCGAAGGCCGGGCGGTCGGTCGACGACGTCGCGGTGACGCCCCTCGTGTACTGCGCCGTGATGGACGACCTCGACGCGGCGCGGGACGCCGTGCGCCCGATGCTGGCGCTCTACGTCGGCGGGATGGGCTCGCGGGAGCGCAACTTCTACAACCGGCTCGTCCGGGGGTACGGCTTCGAGGACGCGGCCCGCACCGTGCAGGAGCTCTACCTCGACGGCCGCAAGGACGAGGCGATGGCGGCCCTCCCCGACGAGCTGATCGACACGGTGTGCCTCTGCGCCACGCCGGCCACGGTCGGCGAGCGGCTGGCCGCCTACGAGCGGGCCGGCGTCGACCAGCTCCTCGTCAACCCGATCGGCGAGACCGTCCAGGAGCGCCTCGCGCAGCTCGCCGCGCTCGCCGCGGCCGCGACCCCGAGCGTCGTGGGCTGACGCCGCGGCGCCGCGCTCCCTCCGTCGGCGGACCATCGTCCCCCCGCCGGGCGTTGCCCGCCCTTCGGGCGCACGCGAACGTCGTGGCCATGCACCACTACGCCTGGGAGCCGACGCCGGACCGCATCGCCGAGGCGAACGTGACCCGGCTCATGCGGAAGGCCGGCGCGGCGACGATCGACGAGCTGCGCCGGCAGTCGGTCGCCGACATCGACGCGTTCTGGGACCTCGTGGTCCGCGACCTCGAGATCCCGTTCGACCGGCCCTACGCGCAGGTCCGCGACAGCACGGGCGGCGTCGAGTGGACGACGTGGTTCGTCGACGGGCGCCTGAACGTCGCGACCGCGTGCGTCGACCGCTGGCGCGCCGATCCCTCCATGGCCGACGCACCCGCCGTCCTGCACGAGGACGAGTCCGGGCACCGCGGCGCCCTGAGCTACCGGGAGCTGGGGGAGGCGGTCGACCGCGCCGCGGCCGGCCTGCGGGCGCGCGGCGTCGGGAAGGGCGACGCCGTCGCCGTGTTCCTGCCGATGATCCCCGAGGCCGTGATCGCCGCGTACGCGATCGCGAAGGTCGGCGCGCTCTACGTCCCCCTGTTCTCGGGCTTCGCCGCCAACGCGATCGCGTCGCGGGTCGACGACGCCCAGGCGCGGGTCGTCGTCACGACGGACTGGTCCTGGCGGCGGGGCACGCAGGCACCGATGAAGCCCGCCCTGGATGCGGCGCTGTCGCGGTGCCCGAGCGTCGAGACGGTCGTGGTGGTCGAGCGCGACGGGACGACCGGGCCGGTCTCGCGCGGCCCGCTCGACGTGCCCTGGACGTCGTTCGCCCCGCCGGTCGACGGACCGGTCGAGGCGGCGCGCACGAGCGCCGAGGACCCGCTGCTGCTCGGGTACACCTCCGGCACGACGGGCCGGCCGAAGGGCGCGGTCCACACCCACGCCGGGTTCCTCGTGAAGGTCGCCTCCGAGGTCGCCTACGAGTTCGACCTCCGCCGCGGCGAGGTCTTCTTCTGGGTCACCGACATGGGGTGGGTCATGGGGCCCCTCTCGACGTTCGGGACCCACGCGGTCGGTGGCGCGCTCCTGCTCTACGAGGGGGCGCCCGACACGCCCGGGCCCGACCGCCTGTGGCGACTCGTCGCCGACCACCGGGTGACGATGCTCGGCGTCTCGCCGACGCTCATCCGCGCGCTCAAGCCGCACGGCGCCGAGCTGCCGGCCCGCCACGACCTGCGCAGCATCCGGACCTTCGGGTCGACCGGTGAGCCGTGGGACGAGGACAGCTACACGTGGCTGGCCGAGACCGTCGGGGGACGGCGTGCCCCGGTGATCAACTTCTCGGGGGGCACCGAGGTCGGGGGCTCGTTCCTCGCGCCCTACCCGGTCGAGCCGATCCGGCCGTGCTCGCTCGGAGGCCCCTCGCTGGGGATGGACGTCGACGTCTTCGACGCGGCGGGGCGCCCGGTCCGCGGCGAGCTGGGCGAGCTCGTCTGCCGGCAGCCGTGGCCCGCGATGACCCGCGGCGTCTGGGGCGACCCCGAGCGCTATCGCGAGGCCTACTGGTCCACGTACGCCGGGGTCTGGCGCCACGGCGACTGGGCGAAGGCCGACCTCGACGGGCAGTGGTTCCTCTTCGGGCGCTCGGACGAGGCGATCAACGTCGCCGGCAAGCGGGTCGGTCCCGCCGAGGTCGAGGGCGTCATCGTCGCGCACGACGACGTCGCCGAGGCAGCGGTGATCGGCGTTCCCGACGCGAGCAAGGGGGAGGCGATCTGGTGCTGGTGGACTCCGACCGCTCCCGACGGCCCGGACGTCTCCGACGACCTGCGGCGGGCGATCGGGGCCGAGCTCGGCAAGCCGTTCACGCCGGCGCGCGTCATCCGCGTCGCGGCGCTGCCGAAGACCCGGTCGGCGAAGATCATGCGCCGGGCCATCCGCGCGGTGACGATCGGCCACGACCCGGGCGACCTCTCCGGGGCCGAGAACCCGGAAGCCCTCGACCTCGTGCGCGAGGCCGCGCGCGAGATCGCCGTGCTCTCCTGATCCGGGCGCGGGCGGGCGACCCGGCGGTGGGTCGCCCGAGCCCGCCCGGGCGGTCACCCCACCTGGGGGTGCGGATCCTCCCCCCGGAGGACGGCGCCCTGCGGAGCCCGGAATACGTTCGGCATCGTGGGTCCGCCGCTGCTGGGAGCGACGGTGGGCCGGCGACCAGCCCGACCCAAGGAGAGACCATGGACTACGCGTTCGCCGTCCGCTGGCTGAAGGCGTTCCGCCACAGCCCGGAGGCCGTCTGCGCGCTGTACGCCGACGACTTCCTCTTCGAGGACCCGATCCTCGACCAGTTCCAGATCACCGACAAGCCGGACCTCCACCGGCTGTTCGCGCCCTACGCGAACAAGGATCGCGAGAACGGCATCGGGGTGCACAACTTCCGCATCCGCGGATACGAGGGCGACCGTCGCAGCGGGCTCATCCGCTGGGAGTGGAGCCCCGAGGACGCCGCGATCTTCCTCGGCCTCGACGTCACGGGGAAGGTGTTCTGGACCCAGGGCCACACCTTCCACCAGTACGACGAGCAGGGACGGATCACGCGCGAGTCCTCCTGGTGGGACGTCACCCAGGTGCTGCGCGGGATCGGCACCCCCGGCGTCGAGAAGGCCCTGACCCCGACCGACGCGACCGTCGCCGCGTGAGCGAGGAGCACGACATGAGCTACGCCGACCTCGCCCGCCGCTGGGCCGAGACCCGCACGTCGGACCTCGACGCGCACGCCGAGCTGTACGCCGCGGACGAGCTGTTCGTCATCGAGTCGCGCAAGGTGGACGATCACCTCGCGGACACCATCAGCGACCGCGCCGACCTCCGGCGGCAGCTCGCGTTCTGGACCAACGAGGACGCCGGCAACGGCCAGGGCGTCCACTCCCTCACGCTGCGGGAGACGCTCGAGGGCAACGGGCACCTGTTGCTCCACTGGGACTACGCCGTGGAAGGCCTCGACGCGTTCCACGGTCTCCCGGTGGAGGGCCGCGTGCTGACGAGCAAGGGCTCGACGTTCCTGCAGCTCGACGGCGACGGGAAGATCGTCCTGGAGTCGACGTTCCTCAACGAGACCCCGCTCTACCAGCAGGTCGGCGTCCCGCTGGTCACGCCCCACTACTGGGTCGAGGGCTTCGATCCCGCCGCGCTCGCGGCCTGAGCCGAGCGACATCCGAGGCGTCCTCGAGACGCCGCCCCGCGACGCGGCCGGAGCCCCTCCGGCCGCGTCGTCGTCGTGCCCGGGAACGGCGACGACCCCGGCGCGTCTCCTCGAACGGAGGAGGGATCCTCCCCCCCTGCAGGATGGCTCCTCGCCCAAGGGCGCGGCTAGCGTGCGAACACGGTCGGGAGCGGCGTCGAGAGCGCGCTCCCACGTGGGAGAGACGAGTCGCATGACCCTGCACGGAGACGCCTGATGGCCACCGCCACCGGCAACGAGACACCACCGGGCGCCGAGCTGCTGCCGGGGGGCCTGACGCGCCCTCCGGCGCCGCCGAAGCCGATCCCCGCGCCGCTCGGCTGGCTCGAGCAGCTCGCCGGGATGACCGTGCTGACGATGCAGACGATCCGCGCGGCGTTCGCGCCGCCCTACAACTGGGGCGGGGAGTTCGTCGAGCAGTGCTGGCTCGTCACGAAGCGCGCGTTCATCCCGCTGATGTTCTGCACGCTCGTGTTCTCCTACGGCGCGCCGGGCGTCACGGGCGGCTCGATCCTCGCGACGCTCGCGACCACGGACCGGCTCGGGGCGTTCGCCGTCATGGCGTCGGTGCGCGAGCTGGCCACGTGGATCAACGGCATGGTCGTCGCCGGCGTCGCGGGCACCGCG
>JALRCL010000816.1 GCA_023268575.1 Patulibacter sp. | reverse complement strand
GCGGTGACGGTGGCGCCGCCGAGCGGGTCCGGCGCGAGCGGCTCGGGACCGCGCCGGATCGAGACGCGCCCGGCCAGCACCGCCGTCGCCCGGTCGATGACGAGGTCGCTCGTGAGCGCCGTGTCCACCGGATCGTCGGCGCGCGCCAGCCGCCGGACCGGCGCCACGAGGTCACGGCGCGCCTCGCGCGTGCCGTGCGCGGCGTGCGCCTCGGCGTGCGTGAGCGTCCAGCGCCCCAGGCCCGCGATCACGTCGTCGAGGCGGTAGCGGCCGTCGACGCCGGTCCGGGTCGTGAGCCGGCGTGTCTGGTCGCGCAGGGTGCCGTCGGCACCGCGCGCCTCGAACGTCACCGTGGCGTCGGCGACGGGCGTCCCGTCGGTGGCGCGCACCGTGCCGCTGAGGCCGATCGGCGCCGAGGAGGGCGCGCCCATCCAGCCTGTCACCGCCCCGAGACCGGCGACCCACGACGGCGCCTCGTCGGCCGCGGCGGCCTGCTCCGGCAGGCCCGCGAGCGATGCGCCGAGCAGGGCCCCGATCACCAAGGGGGCGCGTGGGACGCGGGGACTCAGAGATGGGCGCGAGAGGACGGGCACGGTGCGCGGGCTCCTTCGTGCCATCGGGCGCCGTGCTGCTCCGCTCGACCGGGTGCGGACGGATGTCCGTGCCGGCGGAGACCGGCCCGGCACGGCGTGGAGGCGGTCTGCCGGGTCGGCAGGGCCCCGGCTCCGGGGCTGCGCCGACGCGCCAGGGGCCGGCCCGCCTGCCCGGTCGAGCGCGCACGTGCGGCGGCGGGCGTCCACGGCGTGCGCCCGCTGCCGGGGGTTCCAGCGGGCGGCGGCGCGCAGGCCCCGGGCGGGCGCTCTCGTGGCCGTCCGTCGTCCGGGGGGCCGAGCCGCGGGGCGGCACGCTCGAGGGCCCCGGAACGAGGACGGGCCCCGTCAGGGGCCCGTGGGGCCGGCCGCCCGTGGGCGGCCGGGTGGGGGAGCGGGTCCCCCGATGCGGCGCGGCGGTGGGCCGCCGCGCCGGGGTGCTCAGCCGCAGCCGGTGTTGTTGCCGCAGCTCGAGCAGGTGTAGCAGGCGCCGGTGCGCTGCATCATGCCGCCGCACTCGCCGCAGACCGGTCCGAGCTCGACGATCGGACCGGATGCCTCGACCCTCGCCGGGACCACCGGCGGGGTGTCGGTCGCCGCGGCCAGCGCGGGCTGGGTGCCCGCGGCGCTCGCGGACGGCCCGGCCGTGTCGGTCGTCGCGCCGGACTGCGAGACCTGCTCGCGGGCGCGGACCTCCGCCGTGCGGATCCCGAGCTCCTCCTGGATGTCGGCGCTCAGGAAGCGGCTCGCGAGCCACCGCATGAAGTAGTCCGGCATCGACTTCGCGAACGGGATCTCCGGGTTCGTGGTGATCCCCTCCGGCTCGAAGCGCATGTAGCTGAACTTGCGCACGAGCGTCTCGAGCGGCACGCCGTACTGGAGCGCGATCGAGACCGACGTCGCGAACGAGTTCATCATGCCGCGGAGCGCCGAGCCCTCCTTGCCGATGTCGGTGAGGAAGATCTCGCCGACCGAGCCGTCCTCGTACATGCCGGCGGTGATGTAGCCCTCGTGGCCGCCGATCGAGAACTTGTGGGTGATCGACTGGCGCTCCTTGGGCATCCGCCGGCGGGCCGGGGCATTCTCGGCCGCGGCGACTGCGTCGGCGATCATCGCGTCCACCTGCTCCTGCGTGAAGC
>JALRCL010000765.1 GCA_023268575.1 Patulibacter sp. | reverse complement strand
GGGCCAGCAGGGCGTCGACCTCGGCCTCGGTGGCGCGGGCCCGGGGGTCGCCGGTCCGCATCCGTCCGAGGGCCTTGACGAGGTTCAGGTCGCCGGAGGGCGGCCGGTCGAGGCGTCCGAGGACCTGGGTGGCCACGAGCGCGAGCGTCCAGGAGCCGATCTCCGGGATCGCGTCGAGGCGGCCCAGCACCCGCTCGCCGTCCGGGTCGCCTCCGGCGTGGGGGACGGCCGCGGCCGTGCCGCGGCCGTGCGGGTCCAGCCGTCCGGAGGCGAGCTCGCGGGCCGCGCGGTGCAGGGCCTGGGCCCGCGCGGGGGCCAGGCCGCACGCCTCGAAATGGGCGGGGACGAGCCGCGCGGCGACCTCCTCGGCGCTCGGCAGCGCCCAGAGCACGCGCCGGGCCCCGCGGCGCCGGAGCCGTCCCGCCGCGCCGGATCCGCGCTCCAGCCCGACGACCCCGTCGCGCGCGTCGAGCCCGAGCGCGGCGCCGTGGCGCCAGGCGATCCGCCGCTCGATCCGGACAGCGTCCTCGAACGCGATGAGCTGCTCGCAGACCGCGCAGACGAGCGACTCGAAGAGCGATCCACGGCGGCCCGGGCGCAGCCAGGGGCGGTCGCGCAGCGACGGCCCGATCAGCGCATCGCCGCGGTGGGCGGCGAGGAACGGCCGCAGGTCCTCGTCGCAGGCGAGGATCCGGCGCCAGCGCGTCAGCGCGCGGCCGAGCAGCGCCGCGTCCTCCCCCGTGGGCTCGGCGGCGGTGGCCCCGAGCACGAGCCGCCCGTCGGCGCGCAGCGCGGCGCGCAGGAGGACGAGGGAGCCGTCGACGCGCTCCACGCGCCGTACGATGCCGCCCTCGCGGCGCTGCTGGCCCTCCGGCGTGCCGCCGGGCAGGCGGAAGGGGCCGACCGGCGCGACGACGAGGCGGCGCTCCGCCGGGGCCGGCCGACCGGGCACGCGCGCTCAGCGCGCGCGGACGCGCACGCGGTGGACGTCGACGACGAAGCGCTGGGTGTCGAGCACCTCGACCCCGCGAGGGAGGGCCGGGCGGCGGCGCGCGGCGGCGCTGCGGTGCGCGACGACGGCGGTCGCGATCGCGCCCGCGACGAAGCCCGTGGTCGCCACCGCGGCCGCCTGGACGGCGACGGCCTTCGCCGAGCGGCGCGGCTCGAGCTCGCGGGCGGTCGCCTCGACGGCGATCAGCTCGCCGTCCACGAGCTCCGTCGGCACGGCGTCGCCGGCCTCCGCACGGAGGTCGAGGTCGGGCTCCGGGGGCGACCAGGACATGACGCCCCCGAGGCTAGCGCCAGGGGCGGCGGCACACGCCGTCCGCCGGTGGGACGGCGCGTGCCGGGTCCGGGCCAGGCGCCTACGGCCCGCGGACGCCCTCGGGGACCTGCGACGGGCGCTCCGCCCCGCTCGGGCTCTTGCGGCCCTCGCCGCCCGCGCCCTCGCCGGGCAGGAAGTCGGTCGTCACGACGTTGTCCAACGGGATCGGCCGGGTGAGCAGCGCGTTGTCGACCATCCACTGGCCGTAGTCGGCCCAGTCGTCGGTGCTGAGCCACCCCCACGGGCGGCGCGCCTCGGCGGGGAAGAACGCGCCCTCGCGGACGGTTCGGCGGATCGCCGCGGCCTGCAGGCCGCGGTCGAGGTCCGGGTTGGCCTTCATGAGCGCGTCGGTGCCCGCCGCGGGATCGCGCCGCACGGCCTCGTAGCCGTTGGCCAGCGCCCGGACGAACCGGCGCACACCGGACTCCTTCTCGGCCAGCGTCTGGCTGCGCGCGACGAGGACGAGCTCGTCGTAGCGCGGGACGCCGAGCTTGTCGACCGGGACGACGACCGGCTTGCGGTCGGCGCGCTCGAGCTCGAGCCCCTCGTAGTTCCAGTACGCGCCGAGCGTGGCGTCGACGCGGCCGGAGACGAGCGCCCGGTTGAGGTTGAAGCCGACGTTCACCTGCCTGACGTCGGACGGGTCGACGCCCGCCTCGCGGAGGATCGTCCGCAGGTAGGCCGTCTGGTACGGGATACCCGCGGTGCCGACGGTCTTCCCGCGCAGGTCGGCCGGCTTGGAGATCTTCGCCTTCGGCAGGCTGATGAGCGACGTCAGCGGCTGCGTGACGATCGCGGCGACGGCGGTGACGTCCTTGCCCGCGGCCTGCGCGAGCAGCACCTCGGGCTCGTAGGTGATCGCCAGGTCGACCTTGCCGGCGGTCAGCTGGTTGAGGACGGTGGCCGGGTCGCTCGGGGTCCGCAGATCGACGTCGAGGCCGGCCTTCGCGAAGCCCCCGCTTTCGCGCGCCTGGTAGATCCCGGCGTGGTTCGCGTTGGGCAGGTAGTCCAGGAGCACCGAGAGGCGGGTCGTCGGCGGCCGCTCGTCGGAGAGGTCCTCCGGCTTCTCGCCGCAGGCGGTGAGCAGCAGCGCGGCCAGCAGGGCGCAGGTCAGCAAGAGCGGTCGTCGGGTCATCGAGCGTCTCCGGGTCGGTCGGCGGCGAGCCACCGGGAAGCGTGGCGGGTGCGGGGCGAGCGGGCGCCGGGTCACCGGGCACCGTCCGATCCGCGATGCGCCCAGGGTGCCAGGTAGCGCTGCGCGGCGGCGAGCGCTCCGGTCGTCAGCACCGCGAAGGCGGCGAGGATCGCGACCGCGGCGAGCGCCCGGTCCGTGGCGAGGTTCGACTGCGCGGACTGGATCGTGCGGCCCAGTCCCCCGTGCCCCTCCTCGCTGCCGGCGTACTCGGCGAAGACGGCCGCGATCGCCGCGATCGCCACCGAGACCTTCGCGCCGGACAGCGCGGCCGGCAGCGCCGCGGGGAGCTCGACCCACCGCAGGCGCTGCAGGCGCGAGGCGCCCATCGTGCGCAGGAGCCGGGCGTAGGCGGGGTCGACGCGGTCCAGCGCGTCGAGGGTCGCGACGGTGACCGGGAAGAAGCAGATGATCGCCACGATCGCGACCTTCGGCGCGACGCCGAAGCCGAGCCAGAAGACGAGGATCGGCGCGAGCACCGGCAGCGGGATCGCCTGCGATCCGACGACGAGCGGGCCCAGCAGCGCCCGGACGACCCGCGAGAGGTGCATCGCCAGGGCCAGCAGGGCGCCGACGGCGAGCGCCGCGAGCAGCCCGAGCGCGATCTCCTGCCCCGTGACGAGGAACGCGTCCCACAGGATCGCGCGGTCGTCGACGAGCGCGGTGCCGACCTGGCTGGGCGGCGGCAGCAGCAGGTCGTCGACGTCCGCGAGCCGGCAGTACGCCTCCCACGCCCCGAGGACGACGAGGGGCCCGAGCAACCCGAGGGCGATCCGCGCTCCGAGCGGCAGGGCGCGCCCGGGGGCGCGTCGCGACGGCGGGGCCGGGGCGCTCACGCCGGGGCTCCGGCGGCGATCGCGGCCTGCAGCGCCTCGTGGATCGTCCGGCGCGCGGCGACGATCGCCGCGTCGGTCGCGGTGCGCTCCCGGGCCGGTCCGGCGTCGACGGTCACCGTCGCCGTCACCCGGGCCGGGCGGGGCGAGAGCACCACGACGCGGTCGGCCAGCAGCGCGGCCTCCTCGACGTCGTGGGTGACGAGCAGGACGCTGCGCGACCGCTCGGCCAGCCGATCGGCGAGCCAGTGGCGCAGCCCCTCGCGGGTGATCGCGTCGAGCGCCCCGAACGGCTCGTCGAGGCACAGCAGGTCGCGGTCGCCCGCCACCGCGCGCAGGAACGACACGCGCTGGCGCATGCCGCCCGACAGCGCGTCCGGCGCGCTGCGGGCGAACCCGCCCAGGCCGACGTGGTCGAGTAGCCCCTGCGCGGCCGCGCGGGCCTCGCGGCGCGCCGTGCCGGAGACCCGCAGCGGCAGGGCGACGTTGTCGCGGGCGTCGAGCCACGGCAGCAGGAGGTCTCGCTGGGGCATGAGCCCGGCGGGGCGGGCGTCGAGCGACCCGTCGTCGGGATCCAGCAGGCCGCACGCGAGCTCCAGGAGCGTCGACTTGCCGCACCCGGACGGGCCGACGAGCGCCACGACCTCGCCGTCGGCGACATCGAGGTCGAGGCCGTCGAGCACCGGCAACGGGCCGAACGCGTGGCGCAGGCCGCGCGCGGTCAGCGCCGCGTCGCTCACCGCCGCGGGGGAGCCTGCGGCTCGACCGGGCCGACCCGCGTGAGCGCCGCGACGAACGCCTCGAGCTGGTCGGCGGTCCAGCACTCGTGGACCTGGCAGAACGGCGCGTAGCGGCTGATGACCGAGTCGCCGTAGTCCCAGTAGAGCCGCGGCTCGGGGTTCAGCCAGAAGGTCCGCCCGGCCCGCTCGGCGATCCGCGCGAACGCCGCCTCGGCCGGCTCGCGGCCGTTCGTCCGGGCGTCGCCGAGGACGATCACGGTCGCCCGGGGGTGCAGCTCGTCCTCGGTCCGCTCGAGGAACTCCCGCCAGACGCGGCCGTAGTCGGTGTACCCGGAGACGTCCGCAACGCCGGCGTCGCGCCCGATCGCCTGGGCGACGTCCTGGAACTCCCGTTCGCGCTCGAAGAGCTCGGTGACCTCGCTGATCCGCTCGACGAAGACGAACGACCGCATCTTGCGGAAGGCGTCGTGCAGCGCGTGCATCACCGAGAGGAAGAAGAGCGACGCGCTCGTCACCGACGTCGACACGTCGCAGAGCACGAAGATCTCCGGCCGGCGCGGCCGGATCGCCTTCTCCTTCACGTCGACCGGCACGCCGCCGGTCTGCAGCGAGGCACGCAGCGTCGCGCGGAGGTCCACCTGGGTCTTGCGCCGGCGGCCGCGCAGCTCGTGGCCCTGGGTGTTCAGCCGGCGCTTGAGCTGCCGGACGACGCGATGGACCTCGGTGAGGTCCTGGCCGGGCGAGCTGGGCAGCGCCCGGTCCATCTGGTTCAGCGCCCGGGCGGGCGGCAGCTCGCCGACCTGCTCGATCCGGCGGCGCTCGAGCTCCT
>JALRCL010000652.1 GCA_023268575.1 Patulibacter sp. | reverse complement strand
ACGCGCGCGAGCAGGGCGCCGACGCGTTCCTCGTCGGCGGCGACATGACCGCCTTCGGCGGCTGGCCGGAGGAGACGCTCGCCCGCTTGCGCGGGCTCGAGCACGCGCGGTTCCTGCGCGGCAACCACGAGCGCTGGGCCGTCGAGGGCGACGCCGTGCCGGACGCCCCGCTCGCCCGCGCGGGCGAGGCCGCGACCCACGAGGCGCTCGACGAGGCGACGATCGCCGAGCTCTACGCCCTGCCGCTCTCCCAGCCGATCCCCGGCGGCGAGGCGTGGCACGCGTCGCCCCACTCCGACGTCGACGGATTCCTGCCCGAGCCGGCCGAGCGCGACGCCGACCTGCTGCTGGACCGTACGCCCGACCTCCTCGTCGTCGGGCACACGCACCTGCCCCTCGACCGCGAGGTCGTGCGCCGCGACGGGGGACGCACCCGCGTGGTGAACCCCGGCAGCGTCGGCCTGCCGTTCGACGGCGACCCGCGCGCCGCGTACGCCCTGCTCCACGACGACGGCACGATCGAGCACCGCCGCGTGGCCTACGACGCCGCGGCCGCGGCGGCCCGCCAGGGCGAGCGCTGGGGCGACGCGAAGTGGTCGTCGGTCGTCGCGGACACCATCCGGACCGGCCAGCCGGCGCCCTGGCCCGACACCGAGCCGATCCCCATCGTCCGACCCGACCAGCAGGAGGAGCGCGCGTGAGCGACGAGCCCATCGACCTCGTCACGACCGTCGGCACGCTCGACGAGACCGTGGTGCTGTTGCGCGAGCTGCTGCATCGCGCCCGCGCCACGCAGGCGATCGCCGTCGTGGCCGGCGGCATCGGGCGCCACGACCTCACGGAGCCCGCGATCGTCGACGTCGAGCGGCTCGCGCCGATCGAGGTCACCATCGGCGAGCGCGTCGTCCACCTCCCCCACGTCGTCGAGCTCGACGCGGTCCCGCCGCTCGCGCTCCCCGAGTTCAAGCAGCTGCCGCCGTTCGACGCCGATCCCGAGACCGGCGACGTCGCCGCGCCGCTCGGCGGGGTCGAGCACTACGCGATGGCCACGCGCGACACCGCCGCCCTGCTGCCCGAGGGCGACGTCCTGCAGCTCCGCTGGGAGACGGCGCGCCCCGACGTGCGCTTCTCGATCACCGCGCGCTCCGGCGGCGGCGAGCCGCTCGTGCTCGGCGTCGGCGACCAGGCGTTCCCGATGCCGCCCCAGTGGCCCGACGTGCCGACGACCACCGGCGGCACGACCACGACCGCCGACGAAGGCTGACGCGCGGGGGGCGCCGGGCAGCGGTCGGGCTCCCGTCCGCGGCGGAGCAGACGAGCCGACGCCGGGAGGGCCGCTTCTGGCATCATGCCCTGCCCTATGGCCCGACCCTCTCGATCCCCGCGCGGCCGCCGGTCGCCGAAGGGCGGCACCCGGCGTGCCCCCAAGCTCACCAAGGAGCAGATCGCGCAGATCGACCATCTGCACGTCGACGCGCTCCGCGCCCTGGTGACCGAGAAGGGCAAGATCCGCTCCCGTCGCGCGACCGGTCTGAACCGCCGCGACCAGAACCGCGCCGCCCGCGCGGTGAAGCAGGCGCGCGAGCTCGCGCTGCTCCCCTACCCGCACCCGCGCATGATCTCCATGCCGGGCCGCGAGGACCGGGGCGACGATCGTCCCCGCGGCGGTGGCCGCGGGCGCGACCGCGACGAGTAGGACCTTGCCGCGACGGCGCCCCGGCGCCGCGCACCGATCCGAGCCCGGTCCGACCGGGCTCGTCGTCGTTCCGGGCCCGCGACCGGCGTGCTAGGGCGCCAGCGGAGCCGGTGGGATGCGGGGCTCGCCCTGCACCTCCGGGATCCGCATCGCCGTCTCGTCGACGAAGCACCAGGACCAGTCCTCCCCCGGCTCGATCGAGCGGATGAGCGGGTGACCGGTCGTCCGCGCGTGGGCGGTGGCGTGGCGGGCCGGCGAGTCGTCGCAGCAGCCGACGTGACCGCAGGACAGGCAGAGGCGCAGGTGCAGCCACGCGCCGCCGATCGCCAGGCAGTCCTCGCAGCCGGCGACCTCCTCCGGCAGCTCGGTGATCGCGACCTGATCGGCGTGGGCGCAGCGGGGCATCGGGGTCCTCCTGAACGTGCCCGGATCAGGCGATCGGGGCGGGGGTCGCGGGGCCGCGGGCGCCCGGCTCGAACGGGATCCACACGTGGAAGGTCGTCCGCCCGGGCTCGGAGTCGACGGTCAGCGACCCGTCGTGGCGGTCCACGACGATGCTCCGCGCGGTCGAGAGGCCGAGACCCGTGCCCTGGCCGACGTCCTTCGTCGTGAAGAACGACTCGAAGACGCGCTCACGGACCTCGGGGGGCATGCCGGGACCGTCGTCGCTGACCTCGACGAGCACGCACGGCCCGTCGCGCCGGGTCGAGATCGTGATCGTGCCGGTCTCCCCCAGCGCCTGGATCGCGTTGTCGATGAGGTTCGTCCAGACCTGGTTGAGCTCCGGCCCACGGGCCATGAGCTTCGGCAGGGACCGGTCGTAGTCGCGCACGACCTCGATCCGCGTCTGCTTGAGCTTGTGGCCCATGACGACGAGCGTCGTCTCCAGCCCCTCGTGGACGTCGACCTCGACGATCTCGCCCCGGTCGACGTACGCGTAGGACTTGATCGCCCCGACGAGGCTCGAGATCCGCGCGGTGGACTCCTGCAGCTCGCTCGCCAGGCCCTGGGCGGCGAGGGTCGCGGCGACCCAGTGGAACACCGGTCCGGCCGCCGGTCCCGCGAGCTCCACGACCTCGTCGACCCACGCGTCGTCGGCACCGCCGCGCGCGAGCGGCTCGACGATCTTCCAGGCCCGCTCGACGCCGAGGTCCTCCAGCCGGTCCTGCAGGTCGTCCTCCGCGTCGGCGGCGTCGAGCGCGTCGAGGGCGGTGCAGGCCGCGGCGTGGGCGAGCGCCCGCTGCTGGAGCGCCACGAGCCCCTGGGCCTGCTCGAGCGTGACCCCGGCCGCCACGAGCTCGCCCATCGCGCCGGAGACCGACTCGATCGCGTGCGCGAGGTGCGCCGCGGCGCGCTGCGCGGCCGCGGCCGGGTTGTTCAGCTCGTGCGCCAGGCCCGCGGCCATCCGGCCGAGCCCCGCGAGCCGCTCGCGGTTCTGACCGACGGCGGCCATCCGCTGGGCGACCGGCGAGACCTTCGAGAGCACCCGCTCGCGGACGACGGGCTGCTCGTAGACGATCCGGCGGAAGTCCTCGGCGGGGATCACCGCGATGCGGCCGTCCTCGACGAGCTGCATCTGGACCGCGTGCACGCCGTCGAGCACGACGGCGACCGCGCCCATCCACGTGGGGGCGACCTGCAGGCCGGTCGGCTCGCGCCGGCCGGCGTCGAACATGACGTTCTGGACCGTGCCGCGCAGCAGGAGGTGGACGCCCACGGGCGGGCGCCCCTGCGCGGCGACGATCGTCCCCGCGGGCAGGTCGACGGGGATCGCCACCGCGGCCCAGCGCGCGAGCTGCTCGTCGTCGAGGCCGTCGAAGAGGTCGACGGCGCGCAGCTCCGCCGGGTCGACGCCGGGCGGGGCGTCGGGCAGCCCGACGTCCGCCGGCTGCTCCTCGGGCTCCTCGACGGTCGCCACGGCTCAGGCCTCCGCGAGGTACTGGTGCACGAGCGAGACGGCCATCGAGCCCTCGCCGACGGCGCTCGCGACGCGCTTGATCGAGCGCGAGCGCACGTCGCCGGCGACGAACACGCCGGGGACGCTCGTCTCCAGCAGGTAGGGGTCGCGCGACAGCCCCCACCCGCCCCCGGCCGCGACGTCCGGCCCCGCGAGGATGAACCCGCGCTCGTCGCGCGCGACCACGCCGTCGAGCCAGTCGGTCCGCGGCTGCGCGCCGATGAAGACGAAGCAGGCGTCGGCGCGGAGGTCGCCCTCCCCCTCCGGACCGCGGACCCGCAGCGACGCGAGGTGGCCGTCGTGGCCGGTCGCGGCGACCGCCTGGGTGTCGGTGCGGACCTCGACGTTGGGCAACGCCGCGAGCTGCTCGATGAGGTAGTGCGACATCGACGCCTCCAGCGACGCACCGCGCACGAGCATCGTCACCCGCCGCGCGAACCCGGCGAAGTGGACCGCGGCCTGCCCGGCGGAGTTCGCTCCGCCGATGACGACGACCTCCTGGTCGGCGCAGGCCCGGGCCTCGGTGATCGCCGCGCCGTAGTAGACGCCGGCGCCCGTGAGCTCGTCGAAGCCGGGGACCTGGAGCTGGCGGTAGGAGACCCCCGAGGCCACGAGCACGCAGTTCGCGCTGAGCGTCGCCCCGCCGCTGAGCTCGACGATCCGGCCGGCACCCTCGGCGCGCAGGGCCACGGCGTCCTGGATCGTCAGGAGCTCGGCGCCGAGACGGCGCGCCTGGTCGGTGCCGCGGCGTGCGAGGTCCGAGCCCGAGAGCCCCGCCGGGAAGCCGAGGTAGTTCTCGATCCGGCTCGACTGCCCCGCCTGGCCGCCTGGGGCCTCGCGCTCGACCATCACCGTCCGCAGGCCCTCCGAGGCCCCGTAGACGGCCGCCGCGAGGCCCGCCGGGCCGCCCCCGACGATCACGAGGTCGTAGTGCTCCTGCGCCGCCTGGCCGCTGACGCCGAGGCGCTCGGCGAGCTCCAGCACCGAGGGGCGCTCGAGGATCGCGCCGTCCTCCAGCAGGACGGTCGGCAACCGGTCGTCGGCCACGCCGACGACCGCCAGCAGCTCGCGCGCCTCGGCGTCGCGCTCGACGTCGAGCCACCGGGCCGGGACGCGGTTGCGCGCGAGGAAGTCGCGCAGCTCGTGGGAATCGCGCGAGAAGCGGTGCCCGATGACCCGCACCCCGCCCGCCTCGAGCGCCGCGCCGGACTCCCAGGTCGTCAGCAGGTCCTCGACCACCGGGAAGAGCTGCTCCTCCGGGGGGTCCCACGGCTTGAGCAGGTAGTAGTCCAGAGCGACCTCGTTGATCGCCTGGATCGCCGCCTCCGTGTCCGCGTAGGCGGTCAGCAGGACGCGCTTGGCGTCCGGGACGATCGTGCGCGCCTCGACGAGGTACTCCGTGCCCGACATGCCGGGCATCCGCTGGTCGGCGACGAGCAGGGCGACCGCGTCGCCGCGGGCGCGCGTCTGCCGCAGGAGCTCGAGCGCCTCGGGACCGGACGACGCGCGGAGGATCCGGTAGCGGTCGCCGAACCGGCGCCGCAGGTCGCGCGCGACCGCCGCGAGCACGGCGGGCTCGTCGTCGACCGCGACGATCGCCGGGCGCGACGCGCGACGTGATGGGGCTCCCTCGTCCGGCACGCCCGGCACCTTCGCACACCTGTCAAGGCGCCCCGCCGGGGCGGGGCACGGCGGTCAGTGCGTCTTGACGAGCTCGCGGTCGGGGTCGATGCCCCAGCGTCGCGCGGCCTCGAGCTGCGGCGTGCCGATGCCCCAGCCGTCGGGCTGCTCGTCGCCCTCGAAGACCGGGGAGGCGCCCTTGAGCGCCATGCAGCCGCTGTTGTCGCCGAGCTGGGTGATCCGGTCGAGCTCGGCGGTCGTCAGGCGCTGCTCGCGCGGCAGCGCGGCGAGCTCGGCCCGCTTCTCGAGGATCGGCCGCGGCGCGGGGGCATCCACGCCCTCCGGCGCCGGCAGCTCCTCGATGAGCGTCGGGGCGACGCAGTGCACCGCCGGCTGGGCGAGCGTCCACTGCGCGGCCACCTGCATCGGCGTGAGGCCGCGGGCGGCGCCGATCGCCGTCACCTCGCGCAGGAGCCGTCCGACCCGCTCGATCCAGCCGTCCGGGCGGAAGCGGCGGTGGTCCCACTCCCCCATCGGCGTCCGCGGCGTCAGGTCGCCCCAGAACGCCCCGCCGTAGTCCGTCACGCGCGTGAGCACCCGCACGTCGTGCTGCACGCAGGCCTCGAGCGCCAGGCGCCCCGGCCACGGCTCGGCCGGGCCGAGGATGAGCATCGCCCAGTCGATCTCGTCGCCGAACCGGTCCAGGCAGGTGAGGACGTCGAGGGTGAAGCCGTTGGCCGGCCCGGGCGCGATCCCGAGGCCGCCCGTCAGGCCCTCGTCGCGCAGCGCCACGAGGCCCTCCCAGACCGCCTCGGACGTGTAACCGATCCGGTCGGGGTTGTGGAGCAGCAGCAGGTCGAAGCGGTCCGTCCCGCAGCGCTCGAGGCTCGCCTCGCAGGCGCGGCGCAGGTAGTCGGCGTAGCCCTCGGGGCCGCGCAGCGCCGGCGAGGTGAAGCGCGGGAAGCCCTTCGCGCCCTGGCGCTCGCCGTCGTAGAAGTCGTGCCCGATCGCGCCGACGAGGCGGACCTCGTCGCGCGGGCGGCCGGCGATCGCCCGGCCCACGACGCGGTCCGCGTCGCCGGCGCCGTAGACGTCCGCGGTGATGACGGTCCGCAGCCGCTCGTCGGGGCGCAGGAGCTCGACGACCTCGTCCTCGTCGAGCGGGCGGCCGAAGTGCATGAAGCGCCCGCCACCCCAGGCTCCGAGCGCGGCGTGTCCCAGATCGACCATGGCCTGAGGGTACGCCCCGGCCCGCCGGATCGACGCCCAGGACGCCGTCGCGCCCGTCGCTCCCCCCGTCCGGCGGGCGCGTGCGGTCTGCGGTCCGCCGGAGGGGGCCCGGCGGTGCTCCGGCGCGCGAGCGCGCAGTAACCTCGCCCGCCGTGAGCGACGCAGCGCAGCCGGTGACCGAGGTCCCGGCCTGGAAGCGGCCATGGCTCGGCGGCGACGGCGCCCGCGGCCTCGGCGCGCTGATGGTCTTCATGGCGCACATCGCGTTCGCCGAGGGGACGTACGCCGGCCTCGGCTGGACCGACCTCCCGGGACGCGACGCGAACGCGATCTTCGGCGGCCCCGTCGGGCTGCACGCGGTCTTCTCGCCCGCGCGGCTCGTGAACCTCTTCTTCGCGTTCTCGGCCTACCTGCTCGCGCGGCCCTTCATCGCGGCCGCGCTCGGACGCGGCCATCGCCCGGGGACCCGGAACTTCTTCATCCGCCGCGCGCTGCGGCTCATGCCGGGCTACTGGGTGCTCTGTGGGCTCGTCGTCCTGTGGCTCGTGGTGCTCAAGGGCGGCTCGTTCGACGTCACCCAGTCGATCAAGACGTTCCTCGTCCTCGACGGCGGGCTGACGCACGCCTCGTCTGGGACGTTCAGCTGGATGGCGCCGCTGGCGGTCACCTGGACGGTCCGCGTCGAGGCGCTCGGCTACCTGCTGCTGCCGCTGCTGGGCTGGATCTGGCTGCAGTGCGGCCGTCGCTGGGGGATGCGCGGGCTCGTCTGGAGCCTCGTCGTCATCACCGTCCTGACGTTCTTCCTGCGCTTCCACAACCTCGCGTCCTTCCCGTACCCGCTGCTCGACGGCCCGGCCGTCATGCAGTGGCTCTTCGTGCCGGGCCTCGCGGTGGCGCTCATCGAGGCGCACGACCCGTGGCAGCGCTGGTGGGCGCGCCGGCGGCGGCTGCCGACGCTCTGGCTGGCGATCGTCGGCTTCCTCCTGCTCATCGGCTCGGAGCCCGCCTCCCAGGCGATCATCCAGGAGGTCGCCAAGCAGGACGGGCCACTGCCCGACGACCCGCAGGCCGCCTTCGCGGTGATCGTGGACGCCACGCGCGCGGGCACGTGGCTCGCGGTCCCGATGCAGATCGTCGGCGCCGGCCTGCTGCTGCTCTGCCTCCTCGCCGTCGAGTGGCAGGGCGGCCGCCCGCCGTGGCGCCTCGACGGCCCCGTCATGCGCTGGGTCGGCCTGCGCTCCTACAGCTTCTACCTCGTCCACTTCCCCGTCCTGGGCCTCCTCCTGCCGCACGTCGCGGCCGGCGAGAAGGGCCTGTTGGGGTACGCCGCCCTCGGCGTCGCGTCGCTCGTCGTCTCGCTGACCGCCGCCGCGGTCCTCTACCGGTTCGTCGAGCAGCCCGGCATCGCGCTCGCGCAGCGGCTCACGGGCCGCAAGCCCGGTCCGCTCGGCGGCGCCTCGTCGCCCGGTGGGCCGACGGCACCGGCCCCCGACGTCCCCGGCGGGCCGGCGAGCGTCACGGCCGCCGGCGCGCCGGACGAGGCGCCCGTCGACGAGGCACGCGAGCTGCGCCGGCGGATGCGGGTCTTCGAGGCCGGCGACGCCGTCCGCGGCTGGGGGCTGCTGCTCGTCATCACCTGGCACCTGGCCGGGTTCGCGGTCGCGCTGCGCTTCGGTACCCCGGTGCCCGACTTCGCCCACTACGGTCGCAGCGTCGGCGCCGGGATCGAGGCCTTCCAGGCGAGCGTCTGGCTCTTCTTCGGGCTCTCGGCGTACCTCTTGGCGCGGCCGTTCGCGGCGGCGGCGTTCGGCCTCGGACGGCGGCCGCCGATGAAGCGCTACGCCAAGGGTGGTAACGTTTCCGCCTCCAAGCGCGCCGATGGTTGCGCCCAGCGGGGCAAGACCAAGGGCCGCATGATTTAAGGAGCCGACATGGCAACCAAGCGATTCAACACCGGCGGCGTCGGTCACCACCACGCCGAAGCGCTGGGAGTCCTCGACCTCCTTCACCCAGATGATCCCGTCGTCCTCACACTCACGGATCACCGAGAGGTCGGCGTCGAAGATCGTGTCGACGAAGATGA
>JALRCL010000541.1 GCA_023268575.1 Patulibacter sp. | reverse complement strand
GTCGTCATCGTCGCCAACGACGCGACGGTGAAGGGCGGCACGTACTACCCGCTGACGGTGAAGAAGCACCTGCGCGCGCAGGAGGTCGCCCTCGAGAACCGCCTCCCCTGCATCTACCTCGTGGACTCCGGCGGGGCGTTCCTGCCCAAGCAGGACGAGGTCTTCCCGGACAAGGAGCACTTCGGCCGGATCTTCTACAACCAGTCGCGCCTGGCCCGCGAGGGGATCGCGCAGATCGCGGCGGTCATGGGCTCCTGCACCGCCGGCGGCGCCTACGTGCCGGCGATGAGCGACGAGACGGTGATCGTCAAGGAGCAGGGCACGATCTTCCTCGGCGGACCGCCCCTCGTGAAGGCCGCCACGGGGGAGGAGGTCACCGCGGAGGAGCTCGGCGGCGGCGACCTCCACGCCCGGACCTCCGGCGTCGTGGACCACCTCGCCGAGGACGACGCGCACGCGATCGAGATCGTCCGCCGGATCGTGGCGACGCTCCCGCACGAGCGCCGGCGCGCCGCGGCGTCGGCGCTGGCCGGTGACCCGTTCCTGGACGCCCCGCCGACGGTCCCGGGCTCCCCGGCCGCCGGCGGGGAGGCGGGAGCGGCCGCGCCGCCCCTGGCGCCGTGGCAGACCCGCGCTCCGCGGCCACCGCGCGAGGATCCGGAGACGCTGCTGGACGTCGTCCCGGTCGACACGCGCGAGCCGTACTCGCCGCGGCCGCTGATCGAGCGGCTCGTCGACGGCAGCGAGCTGCACGAGTTCAAGCCGCTCTACGGCGAGACCCTCGTGACCGGGTTCGCGCACGTCCAGGGGCACCCGGTCGGGATCCTCGCCAACGACGGCATCCTCTTCCGCGAGTCGGCGCTGAAGGCCGCGCACTTCATCGAGCTCTGCGACGAGCGCGCGGTGCCGCTGCTCTTCCTCCAGAACATCGCCGGCTACATGGTCGGCCGCGAGTACGAGGCCGGCGGGATCGCGAAGGACGGCGCGAAGATGGTCGCGGCCGTGTCCTGCGCGCGAGTGCCGAAGCTCACCGTCGTCGTCGGCGGCTCGCACGGCGCCGGCAACTACGGGATGTGCGGCCGGGCGTACTCGCCGCGGTTCCTCTGGATGTGGCCGAACGCGCGGATCGGCGTGATGGGCGGCGAGCAGGCGGCGACCGTCCTGACGACCGTGCGCGAGCAGCAGCTCGCCGCGCGCGGCGAGGCGTTCTCCGACGAGGACCGCGAGGCGATGGCCGCGCCGGTGCGGGCGCAGTTCGAGCGGCAGGGCAACCCGGTGTACGCCTCGGCGCGGCTCTGGGACGACGGGATCATCGACCCGCGCGACACGCGCCGCGTCGTCGGCCTGGCGCTCGACGCGTGCGCCAACGCGCCGCTGCCGCCGGTCCGCCGGCCGCTGTTCCGGATGTAGCGCGGCCGGTCCGGCGTCGCGGGACCGCGTCAGTGGTCGTGGTCGCGCAGGGCCTGGAGCTCGCGGTACTCGTCGGCGGTCAGCGGCCGGCCGCGCGCCGTGACGATCGCGGGGTCGCCGGCGAGGTACTCCTCCTCGTTGCGACGCCAGACCTGGATGTAGCGGTAGAACGGCACCACCGGGTGCAGGTGGTGCACGAGGTGGTAGTTCTGGTACAGCAGCACGGGCGTCAGCAGCCGCTCCGCTCCGACGCGCACGCGGGTGGTCTTGAACCGGTCGGTCGCCGGCGTGTGCGGCAGGTCGTGGTGGGGGAGGTACGCGAAGGCGTAGCCGAGGCTCAGCAGCTGGATCCGGCTCGGGAGGATGTAGAGGTAGAGGAACTCCCAGAGGTGCCCGGAGAGCCCGCACGCCAGCGCGACCGCCGTGGTGAGCAGGAACGTGATCGCCGCCTCGCGCCGCTCGCGGCGGGGCCGGTCGCCGAGGTGCCGCAGGTAGAAGCGGAAGTAGTAGACGTCGATGCTCTGCCAGCGCAGCGGGGCCGTCCACCAGCGGCCGTGGACGAGGAAGTGATCGGGGTCCCGTCCGTCGGGCTCGTTCGTGAACCGGTGGTGCTGCATGTGGATGTAGCGCGCCATCCCGAACCCGGCGAACGGGGCGAAGAACGCGGTCGCGACGCGCCCGATCCAGGTGTTCAACGTCGTGCTCGTCGAGGTCGTGTGGTGCCAGGCCTCGTGGGTCACGGTGAACAGCAGGAACGCGGCGACGGCGTTCACGAGGGTGGCCGTCCACCAGGGGACGAGCCCGCTGAGCGCGGCCGCGGCCGCCGCCGACCAGAGCCCCAGGCCGGCCACGAGCAGGCCGACGGTCGCCCAGGCGATCGGAGGGACCGGCTCGGCGGGGTCGGGGATGCGTCGGATCGACCGGTCGGCGGGTGCTGCGGCGGGAAGGGTCATCGGGACCTCCGAGGCGGGGCGGGGACGGCGCCCACCCTCCTCGGCCGGGCGCCCGGCGGGAATGGCGGAAGCGCCCGTGGCCCTGTACGGAGTGACCAGCGCTCGCGGCTGCGCGACGGGTGGGGCTACCGCGGGAGGAGGGCGTCGAGCAGCAGCGCCGCGTGCAGCTCCGCGGCGCGCACGTCGATCGGGGCACCCCGCAGCGCCTCGGCCCGCCCGATCCGGTGCACCACGGTGTTGCGGTGGACGTCCATCGTGCGCGCCGCGACCGCGATGCCGCCGCGCGGGCGCACGACCTCCAGGAGGGTCCGCCGCAGCTCCGACGTCCGCGGGTCGCCGCCCGCGAGCCCGCCGAGCTCGCGACGGACGAACGCGGCGGCGGCCTCCACGTCCTGGCTCAGCAGGTCCACGAGCGCGCAGTCCTCGTAGCGCGTGAGGGGCGTCGGGGGGACGCGCATCGCCGCGATCCGCGCCGCGCGTCGGGCCTCGCGATGGCTCTCGCGGAACCCGTCGGGACCGACGCCGACGCCGCCGGCCGCGACCCGCACCCCGGGGCAGCGCGCCGCGAGCTCGCGCTCGAGCCGGCGCCAGCGCCGCGCCGACGAGGGCTGCGGCGCGATCCAGACCGCGACCCGGCGCGCCTCCTCCTCCACGACGAGCGGGCGGCCGGCGTCGAACGCCCGGGCGATGGCCACGGCGGCGCGCTCCAGCAGGGCGACGTCGTGCTCGGTCGTGCAGAGGAGCGCCAGCTGCGGACCGCCGAGCGGATGGCCGAGGGCGCGCTCGGCGGCGACGACGTCGACCGCCTCGGCGTGCAGGAGCGCCCGGACGAGCTCCTCGCGCAGCCCGGCGTCGCGCCGGCGCTGCAGCTCGCGCTCGGTGAGGTGCGCTGCGCTCATCTTCGACGAGACGACGTCGATGTAGCCGAGGCAGAACGCGGTCGACTCGCCGAGCACCGCGACGAGCTCGTCCCGGTCGCCGATCCGCTCGCGCAGGCCGGCCGACCAGTCCTCCAGCAGCGCGGCGATCCCGACGCGGTAGAAGTGCAGGGTCTCGTCGACCTCCGCTCCCCGCTGGGCCATCGCGCGAGCGTGCTCGACGCCGCCGACCGGCGCCTCGGCGGCGCTCGCCGGGATCCCGTAGCGCAGCATGGTCACGATCGCTTCGACGTTCGAGAGGCACGAGGCGAGGGTGAGGTCGGCCAGCTGGCGGTCCTCCCGGATCCGCGGGATGCGCGAGGCGAGGTGGTCGAAGACCCGCGTCGCCACCGCATCGAGATCCGCCGACCAGTCGGTCGCGAGCGCCACCACGGCCGGGTGGGGTGGGGCGGTGCCCCTCGTGGTGGTCGCGTCGCGCATGTCGGCCGGCGGCTCGGCCCCGCCCCGTCGTGGAACCGGCCCAGCCTACGTCGCCGCGAGGCCGCCGAGGACGGGCGATCCGCACTGCGGCGTCGTGCGATCTGCACGACGTGGGCCAGCGCACGGCGCTCAGGCGCTGGGCACGTCGAGCGCCGGCAGCAGGTCGGCGAGGCGCAGCGCCGCGCCGAGCGCGAGCGGGTCGTCGTCCGCGGCCCCCGCGGACAGCAGCTCGTGGGCCTTGCGCACGCGGTACTTCACCGTGTTCTCGTGGATCCCGAGCCGGCGGGCCACGGCGACGTTGCTGCCGCGCTCCTCGAGGTGCGCGCGGAGCGTCACCCGCAGCCGTCGCGCGCCGTCCTCGTCCTCGGCCAGCGCGCCGAGCCGGGTCTCCACGAACCGCCGCGCGCGCTCCTCGTCGCCGGTCAGCAGCGCGAGCAGGTCCGCGTCGCGGTAGCGGCTCAGCCGCGACGGTCGCGGGGCGAGCAGCGCGACCCGGCGGGTCTCGAGGGCGTCCTGGTGCGAGCGCACGAACCCCGCGGGCCCGGCGGCGGGCGCGCCGATCGCCACGTGCAGCGCCGCCGGCGGAGGACCGGACGCGGCGTCCGGCTCCCGCGGGGCCGGGGCCTCGCCGGCCGGGCGCCCGCGACGGGCGGCGGGCGGGGCGGCGCGCAGCGCGCGATCGTCGAGCGGGGCGTCGCCGGCGATCCACGCCCACAGCAGCCGACCCCCGACCGGGATGCGCAGCAGCGCGCGACCGCCGGCCGCGTCGGCGAGCCGCTGCGCCTCGGACTCCAGCCGCCCCAGCGGCTCGTCGGTCGCCTCGCCGCCCTCGGCCCACAGCACGAGGCCGAGGTGGTGGCCGCGCAGCGGGTGGCCGAGCCGGCGCTCGGCGGCGTCGACGTCGACGGCTTCTCCGGCGAGGAGGGCCGCGACGACCTCGGCCCGGGCGAGCTCGGCGCTGCGCACGAGCCGCTGGCGCTCGCCGAGGAAGAGGTCGGTGATCGCCGCGGAGAGGCCGTCGACGTAGCCGAAGCTCAGCTCGACGAGCCGCTCCGACGCCCGGCCGAGCGTCCCGGGATCGTCGGCGAGCTCGCGTGTCTCGCGGGCGATGTCCGCGCGCTCGGCATCGCGCTGGGAGCTCACCGACACGTACTCGCCCGCCGCCATGGACATCGCGCCGGCGACGAGGCCGGCGATGCCCGCGGTCACCACCGCCCCGCGATCGGCGCCCGACGCGGCCACGCCCAGGATGAGGCTGGCCGTCGAGACGAGGCCGTCGTTGGCGCCGAGCACCGCCGCGCGCAACCAGCTGGTGCGTCCGGTCGCATGCTGCTCGAGGTGCGATGGAAGGATGACCATGGGGCTCAACGCTACTGCCCCGAATTGCGAACATCCGGTAAAGAATCCCCCGGACTGACACCATAAGGCTTGTGCTCGCAAGGGTGGCCTGCCACATTACGGCCATGCACTCAATCTCCTCGTGAGGTTGATCTGCATGGCGGTACTGAGCGGCGGACGCTCCGAGATCGGGGGGTCTCGGTCAGCGCGGGAATCGGGGGGTTCCCCGCGCCGTCCGCCGCCGTCCGCTTCCTGCGATGCTTCACCTCGTGAACGGGGTGGGCATCCGCGTGGGCAGGGCCGCCGAGGCCCTTCTCGCGGCGAACTGGCGCGAGGGCACCTCGCGCGACGGCGTGGCCTACGGCTACACGTGCCCTGACGGCGCGAAGTACCCCTACCAGTGGTTCTGGGACTCCCTCATGCACGCCCTGGCGTGGAACGAGGTGGACCCTCAGCGCGCGGCCACCGAGCTGCGATCGCTCGCGTCCGTGCAGCAGCGCGACGGCCTGATCGGGCACACGATCTTCTGGGATGGCCCCGTGCGCCTGGCGCGCCTGGTCTTCTACAACGTGCGCGCGCGCTCGGACATGGCCACGTCCACGATCCAGCCGCCCTTCCTGGGGTGGGCATGGGCCGAGGTGGCCGAGCGGCTGGGCGATGCGGCGTTCGCTGAGCAGGGACGCCAGGTCGTGCGGG
>JALRCL010000498.1 GCA_023268575.1 Patulibacter sp. | reverse complement strand
CTGCGAGTTGCGCACCGCGACGGGCGTGATTCCGCTCCAGCCGCTCGCGGCCAACGGCATGCAGCCCAGTGTGACATCCGCGGAAGGCATCCACGGAAAGATCCTGTACACGGGCAACGCCACGGATACGGAAATCGACGGCAAAGATTTGCGCGGATGCATTGCCGTCGCGGACCTTGCCTCGCAAGGGGCGGTCAACCAGGTCTTTCGCTATGGGGCGAAGGCCATCGTGTTCGTCGGCGGCAAGGGGGACCGCCTGCTCGCGCTCGTCGCCGCGCACGCGGACGGTTGGAACACCTGCTGGCAGTGGACGCCCGACGCGTACCGCGAGCGGCTCGCAGTGCTCGGGCGGGCCTGCGAGGCGGTGGCCCGCGACCCGGCCACGGTGTGGCGCAGCCTGGGGCTGTACGCGCTCGTGGGGGAGGATCAGGCGGATCTCGAGCGCCGGTACGAGCGCCTGCGTTCGCTCTCGCCTCCGGGCGTGCTCGACGCGGTGAGCCTCGACGAGTGGCGGACGGGCCGCCTCGTCGGCACGGTGGCCGAGGTGCAGGACCAGGTCGGGGTCTGGCGCGACCTCGGGGTCGAGACGCTCATCCTCAACACCGGCGCGGTGCCGTTCGCGACGGGCCCCGACGACGACCTCGACCTCGCCGTCCGCACCATCCGCTCGGTCTGAGCCCGGCCGAGGGCGGCCCGGGGGGCGGACCCGGAGCGGGCCGTGGCGCGACGGCCGACGGTGACCGTCGTGGCGACCGGCGACGAGGTCGTCGTCGGGGGCGGCGCGCTCGCCGACGGCGAGGTCCACGACGTCAACGGGCTCGTCCTGCCGGCGCTGCTGGCCGCCGCCGGCGCCGGCGCGATCGACGTCGTGCGGGTCGGCGACGACCGCGACGCGACGATCGCCGCGATCGGCGGCGCCGGCGGCGACCTCCTCGTGACCTGCGGCGGGGTCTCGGTCGGGCGCCACGATCACGTGCGTCCGGCGCTCGCGGCGCTCGGTGCCGACGAGCGGGCCTACGGGCTGGACCTCCAGCCGGGTCGCCCGACGTGGATCGGGACGGTGCCGGCCGCGGGCGGACGGCCGGCCCGCCCGGCGTTCGGCCTGCCCGGCAACCCCGCGTCGGCGCTCGTCACCGCCACCCTGCTCGTCGTCCCGGCGCTGCGCGCGATGGCCGGCGGGGACGTGCCCGCGCCGCTGCGCCTGCCGCTCGTCGCCCCGGCGCCGCCCGGGCGCCGGACGCGGGCCCTGCGGGCCCGGCGCGTCGCCGGGGCGGACGGGATGGCCGTCACGCTGCTCGGCCCGCAGCAGTCCCACCGACTGCGTCCGCTCGCCGACGCCGACGCGCTGGCGGTCGTCCCGGCGGGCGACGCGCCCACGCCCGCGGGCACGCTCGTCGACGTGCTGCCGCTGCCGGGCGCGGAGGCCGGAGCGTGACCGGCGACGCGGTGGGGCAGGATGAGGGCGTGCGCGACGGGACGATCGAGGTCGAGGTCCGGCTGTTCGCCGCGCTGCGCGAGTCCGCGGGCGCGGACCGGATCGCGCTGCGGCTGCCGATCGGGGCGACCGCCGGCGACGCGTGGACCGCGGCGTGGGCGTCGGTCGGCCAGGAGCCGCCGGCCGAGCTCGAGCACGTCGCGCTGGCCGTGAACCGCGAGTACGCGAGCGCGAGCACGCGGCTGGGGTCCGGCGACGAGGTGGCGCTGATCCCGCCCGTCTCCGGCGGCCAGGACCCGCGGTCGGTGCGCCTCGTCCATGCGGCGGTCCGGCGCGAGCCGCTCGACCAGGCCGCACTGCACGCGCTCGTCGCCGACCGCCGCGCCGGGGCGATCGCGACGTTCTCCGGGACGCCGCGCGACGTGCCGCAGCTGGACTACGAGGCGCACGAGGAGATGGCCCGCGAGCAGATGGCAGCGATCCTCGCCGAGGTCGCCGCGTTCGCGCCGAGTACATCGCGGCAAAAACCAAGTCCGCAGACGATGGCTGGGACAGTGACGAGCCAGCCGATTACGACGAGCAGGCGGACGAGTATTTCTGGCCGGCAGGCTGATTATACTCGCAAGACGCAAGAACTGTCACAGCAACGGGACCAATTCCAGTTTGCTAATGCGCTTCAAACGGCTTTAGAGGCTGACCCTGCTGGAACTATTGATTTGCTGATGGACCATTATGGTATTAGCCGTAATGCTGCTACCCGAATGGTTGAACAGGCAGAACAATTTGATGAC
>JALRCL010000496.1 GCA_023268575.1 Patulibacter sp. | reverse complement strand
GCGGGCCGGCGTCGTCGGGGTACGCCGGATACGGGTAGCCGTAGGTGCTGGCGACGACGACGCTGCGGCCGCTGCCGATCGGCGAGTTCTCGCTGCCGCTGGCGTTCGCGGGCAGGACCGGGATCTCGCAGATCGGTCGCGGCGCGCGGGCGCGACGGGAGGCGAGCGCGTCGTAGACGAGCAGCCGCGAGCGGGGCTGCGCGTTGTCGACGATCGCGAGGTACTCCGTCCCGTACCGCGGGCCGAAGTACGTCGGCGTCGAGCCCGTCCCCCACGAGAGCTGGCCCGGCTTGCGACCCGGGCCACGCGCGTAGGGCGCGCGCCAGAGGATCCGCACCGCGCCCGTGGGGTCGACGTCGAGCTCGTAGAGCGCGTGGGTCGTGGCGATCGCGGTGCCGTGCGGGCTGCTGGCGATGCTGTTGGCGACCGACTCGCCGCTGCCCAGGCGCACCGTCCGCAGGGCGCCGGTGGTCGGGTCCGCGACGCCGGCGGTGCCGTTCGCGGTGGCGATCCAGACCCGTCCGGCCCAGTCGGGCGTGATGCCGACGACGCCGCCGCAGAGGGTCCCCCCGCACGCGGCGCGCAGGCCGGGGCCGAGGTCGACGTCGCCCGCGATCCGCAGCGCCCAGCCGCCGGCGGGAGCCCGGGCGGGGGCGATCCGCAGCAGGCGCCCGGTCCCGGTGGCGAGGATCATCCGGTCCTGCTCGTCGAGGTACGTGTAGACGCCGCCGAAGAGGTTGCCGGTCGGGAGGGCGAGCTCGGCGAGCGAGCCGCGCCCGTCGGCGTCGAGCAGGTGGACGACCGGCGCGCGGTCGCGCTGACGCGTGCAGAGCGCGAGGGGCTGGGCGGCACGCCCGAGGAGCACCGCGGGGCAGGCGGACGCCAGGCCGATCGTCCGGACGGGCAGCCCGCCCGCGGGCGCCGGGCCCGGTCCCCGGAACGGCGTCGTGTCCGACGCGGTGCTGTCGCCGTGCATCGTCGCGGCACCGGTCGGGGCGGTGTGCGGGTTGGGCGGCTGCAGCGGCCCGAGCGCCGCCGACGCGGAGGCGGGCACGAGCGCGAGGGTGGAGGCGACGAGGAGGACCGCGCGTCGGGCCGTGGCGCGTCGGCGGAGGCGGACAGCGAATCCCATGATTGTCGATAAGGCTAAGCGTAATTCGCCCGCGGCGTCCGTCGCCGCGCGGCCCGCCCTCGCCCGCACGTCGATGCGGCACCCCGTCGCGCCCGCCGGGGCCCGGTGGGCGGCGCACGCGTCCGGGTCGTTTCCTACGGGGCCGTAGTCTGCGCTACGCTACGGATGCGTAGCCAGGAGGCGCGACCACGCGCCCCGGCCTTCACCGTCGTTCCGACAAGGAGCTGGAGATGAGCACGACCACCGCCCCGCCGCCCGGCGAGATCGCGTCCCCGCAGCGGCTGGACCCCGAGTACGAGGCGATGCTGCAGACCCTGTCCGAGGGGTCCGTGCACGTGCACTTCGATCCCTACGACGACATCGACTGGGACGCGCCGGAGATGCAGCTCGATCCGGCCGATCCGCGCTGGATCCTCTCCCCGACGCTCGATCCGCTGGGCGCCACGGCCTGGTACCAGGCCCAGCCCCGCGAGCGGCAGATCGAGATCGGGCGCTGGCGGACGCTCAACGCGATGAAGGTCGGCGGCGGCTTCGAGAGCATCCTCATCCGCGGGCTCATGCACTACGCGATGGAGCTGCCCAACGGCTCGCCGGAGTTCCGCTACTGCCTCCACGAGATGACGGAGGAGTGCAACCACATCCAGATGTTCCAGGAGCTCGTGAACCGCAGCGGCACCGACGTGCCGGGGATGCGCCCGCTCTTCCGGATCACCTCGCCGATCATCGGCCTGGCCGGCGGCTACCTGCCGCTCATCCTCATGATCGGCATCCTCGCCGGCGAGGAGCCGATCGACCACTACCAGAAGGCGATCCTCCGCGAGGGCCACGAGATGCCCCCGGCGGTCCTGCGGACGATGGAGATCCACATCGCCGAGGAGGCCCGCCACATCTCCTTCGCCGACGCGTTCCTGCGGCTGCGGATCCCGCGCCTGAAGCGGTGGGAGAAGGCGATCGTCGCCGTGCTCTTCCCGATCACGATGCGCTGGCTCGCCGGCGAGATCATGACGACGCCGCGCTCGATCCAGCGGCGGTTCCAGATCCCGCAGGACGTCTGGCGCGAGGCGTTCTGGGAGAGCCCCACGTCGAAGGCGGTCATGGCCTCGTACTTCGGCGACATGCGCCGGCTGGCCACCGAGACGGGCCTCATGACCCGCGCGGGCCGCCGGATGTGGAAGCGCCTGGGCATCGACGGCGAGCCCTCCCGCTACCGCGGCGAGCCGGACCGCCAGGCCACCGTCGTCCGCTGAGCGCCCCCGTCCCGACGATCGATCGCCCCCGGTCAGGAGCCTGAGATGCCGCATGTCGTCACGCAGTCCTGCGTGGGAGACGGGTCCTGCGTCTACGCGTGTCCCGTCAACTGCATCCAGCCGACGCCGGACGACCCGGCGTTCGAGCTCGCCGAGATGCTCCACGTGGACCCCGCGACCTGCGTGGACTGCGGGGCGTGCGTCACGGCCTGCCCGGTCGACGCGATCAAGCCCCACACGCGCCTGACGGCCGAGGAGACCGAGTTCGCGCTGATCAACGCCGCGTACCACGAGGTCCCGCGGGCGCGGCCGCTGATGGCGCCGCCGCCGCCGCGTCTCGTCGTCCGGGACCGCGGCGAGCCGCTGCGCGTGGCGATCGTCGGCTCGGGCCCGGCGGCGATGTACGCCGCCGACGAGCTGCTGACGATCCCCGGCGCGCAGGTCGACGTCTACGAGCGCCTGCCGCGTCCCGACGGCCTCGTGCGCAGCGGCGTGGCGCCGGACCACCGCCGCACCCGTCGCGTGCGGCGCCAGATGGACCGGATCCGCGAGCACCCGGGGCTGCGGATGCACCTCGGGGTCGAGGTCGGTCGCGACGTCACCCACGACGAGCTCCTCGCCGGGCACCACGCGGTGATCTACGGCGTCGGCGCCGCCGCGGACCGCCGGCTCGAGGTCCCGGGCGCGGAGCTGCCCGGCGTGCTGTCGGCCACGGAGCTCGTCGGCTGGTACAACGGCCACCCCGACCACGCCGACCGCGACGTCGACCTGTCGGCCCGCCGCGCGGTGATCGTCGGCAACGGCAACGTGGCGCTCGACGTCGCCCGGATCCTCGCCCAGGACCCCGACGCGCTCGCCGACAGCGAGATCGACCCGGCCGCGCTGCGCGTCCTGCGCGACAGCCGGATCGAGGAGGTCGTCGTCGTCGCCCGGCGCGGTGCCGAGCAGGCGGCGTTCACGCTGCCCGAGCTCGTCGGCCTGCGCGCGACGCCGGGCGTCGCGCTCGACGTCCCGGCGTCCGAGCTGCCCGCGGCCGGCACGCCGGCGACGGACCCCGCCCGGACGAAGCTCGAGCTGCTGCGCGGGCTGCCTCCGGTCGCCCCCGAGGACGAGCGGCGGCGGATCGCGCTGCGCTTCCTGCGCGCGCCGGTCCGGATCCTCGCGGGCCCCGACGGCCGCGTGGCGGGGGTCGAGCTCGAGCGCACGGTCGTCGGACCGGACGGGGCGCTCGTGACGACGGGGGAGACGGAGATCCTGGAGGCCGGTCTCGTCGTGACGTCGATCGGCTACCGCGGGCGGCCCGTCGGCGACCTGCCCTACGAGCCCGCCCGCGGCGTCGTGCCGAACGAGGCCGGGCGCGTCGTGGAGCTCGAGGACGGCGCGACGCGGCCGGGGACGTACGTCGTCGGCTGGATCAAGCGCGGGCCGAGCGGCTTCATCGGGACGAACAAGGCCTGCGCGCAGGAGACGGTCGCCGCGCTCGTGGAGGACCTGAACGCCGGCCGCCTCGCGTCGCCGGTCCGCCCGGCGGCGGCGCCCACCGTCGCGCCGTCGCGCCGTCGCGAGCGGCTGCGCGCGCTCGTCGGCCGGCGCTGAGCCGGGCGCGCGGCGTCGGCGC
>JALRCL010000455.1 GCA_023268575.1 Patulibacter sp. | reverse complement strand
TCTCAACCGTCGTCTACCGCCGGATCACGGCCTGGGCCAACGCCCAAGCCTTGACATAGGAGAGTCAGCCGGCCGCGGCGGTGCCCGCGGCCCCGGCGGGCGGCGCGCTCGCCTCGCCCCGGGCCATCCGCACGAGCGTCGCGGCCGTCGTCCCCGGCTCCACGCGGATCCGGGGGAGGAGGAACGGGTCGTCGTCGCGCCCGGCGATGCCCGGTTGCACGGTCGTCGCCGCGACGTAGCCCGCGGCCCGCGCCGCGGCGCGGACCGCCGCGTCGTTGCGTCCGGCGGGGTAGCAGAGGAACCGGGTCTCGACCCCGAGGCGCTCCCGCAGCCGCCGGCGGGAGCCGGCGAGCTCCTCGCGCAGGGCGTCCGCTCCGAGCGTCGTGAGGTCCGGATGGGTCAGCGTGTGCGAGTCGATCTCCCACCCCTGGCGCAGGAGCCGCCGGGCGCCCCAGCGCGGCATGCCCTGCGCGTTGAGGTGGTCGAGGGTGAGGTTCAGGACCCCGGGCCAGCCATGGCGCAGCAGCGCGGGGCCGGCCGCCATCACCTGCGAGAGCGACCCGTCGTCGAAGCTCAGCACGACGGGGCGCCGCGGCAGTCGTCCCTCGCCGTGCCAGGCCTCCCACGCCTCGGACAGGGTCACGGCGGTGAAGCCGGCGGCCGCGAGCGCGTCGACCTGCTCGCGGAAGCGCGCCGCGGGAACCCAGAGCTCCGGGTACGGCGTCCCGGCCGGCGCGGCGGCGATGAGGTGGTACATGAGGATCGGGACGCGCGTCCGTCGCGCCGCGGCGCCGTGCCGCGGCCAGCTCGCCCGCTCCCGGGCCCGCCGGGCGGCGACCGTCGCGGGCCGGCGGGCGGGCGCCCGGGACCCCGCCGGCCGGGGCGCGGGTGCGGTCGACGCCGTCCGCGACGTCGGTGCCGGGTCGTCGCCGCGCGTCAGCAGCAGCGCCACGGCACCGACCAGCGCGACCGCGACGACCGCGATCGCCGGCAGCAGGGAGCGGCGCCCGGCGGCGGGTGGGCGGTGGCGTGGGGCGGCCATCGCCGGGAGGCTCGCAGACCGCTCGGAGGGTCGCCGCGAAGGGACCCCGGGCGAGGCGCGGCGCCCGGAGGCGGCCGGTATCGTCGCCGGGGTGGCTCGTTCCGTCACCGTGTCCGTCCCGGCCTCGAGCGCGAACCTCGGACCCGGCTTCGACTGCATGGCGGCGGCCGTCGGCCTCTGGTTGCACCTCGAGGTCGAGGAGACCGGGACCTTCGCGGTCGAGCACGACCTGCCGCTGCCGACCGGGCGCGACAACGCGATCGTCCAGGCCTTCGAGCGCCTGCGGCCCGCCGACGGGCTGACCTTCCGGGTCCGGACCGACGTGCCGCTCGCCGGCGGGCTCGGATCGAGCGCCACGGCGATCGTCGCCGGCCTCGCGGCGGCGGCCGCCCTCGACGGCGGCACCACCGAGCCCGAGACCCTGCTGCCGCTCGCCGTCGACATCGAGGGCCACGCCGACAACGTCTCGGCGGCGCTCTTCGGCGGCTTCGTGCTCACCGACGGGACCTCGACCGTCCGGATCGCTCCGCCGGCCGAGCTCGAGGCGGTCTTCGTCGTCCCGGAGGAGGCGGTTCGCACGGCGGCCGCCCGCGCGGTGCTGCCGACGCACGTGCCGCTGGAGGACGCCACGCGCAACGTCGCGTGGGGCGCGTCGCTGGCCATCGGCCTGGAGCGCGGGGACCTCGACGTCGTCGCCCACAGCCTGCGGGACCTCCTGCACCAGCAGCACCGCGCGCCGCTCTTCCCGCGCTCGGCCGACCTGCTGGAGCGCTACGAGGAGGTCGGCGCGCTCGGCGCCACCGTCTCGGGCGCCGGCCCCACCGTGATGCTCTGGGTCCGCGCGGGGGACGGGCACCGGGTGGCCGAGGCGGCGCGTCTGCGCTGCGGCAGCTGGGCGACGGTGCTGCAGGCGCCGTTCGCCGGTGACGGCGTCCGCGTCGCGGTCGGCGCGGCGAGCTCCTGAGCCGTCGTCGGGCTCAGGCCGCGGCGGACTTCGCCAGCCGGCGGAGCTTGCGCCGCGCGGCGTCCTCGCCGAGCTGGTCGCAGAGCTCGGCGGCCAGGACGAGGTAGTCCGCGCCGAGCTCGGGCCGGTGGTCGAGGATCGAGACCGCGCGCTCGGCGGACTCGGCGTAGGCGATCGAGTGCCGGACGACCGGCTCGAGGATCGTGTCGGGGTGCGCCTCGCGCAGCTGCTGCACCGCCTCGCGGGCGTGGACGGTGCGCAGGTCCGCCTTCGTCACGACGGTGCCCAGGAGCGCGAGATCGGGATTCAGGCCGTCGCGGACGAGCTCGATCACCTGCAGCGCCTGCTCGACGCCCTGCAGCGCGAAGTACTGGGCCTCGCAGGCGATGAGGGCGTGCGTCGCGGCGACGAGGGCGTTGACGGTCAGCAGGCCGAGGTTCGGTGGGCAGTCCAGCAGCAGGACGTCGAGCTCGTCGTCGGCGCCGCGCAGCGCCTTGCGCAGCACGAGGTCGCGGCCCATCCGCCCGGCGAGGGCGAGCTCCGCCTCGGCGAGCTGGAGGTTCGCCGGCACGACGCCGCCGTGGGTGGCCTCGGCGAGCGTCGCCTGGCCCTGCAGCACCTCGCCGATCGTCGGCGACGCGTCGGGTGGGACGTCGAGGTAGTCCGAGAGGTTGCCCTGCGGGTCGAGGTCGACCGCGAGCACCCGCAGCCCCGCGCGCTCCAGCGCGTCGGCGAGGGTGCGGACGGTGGTCGTCTTGCCCGTGCCGCCCTTCTGGGAGAGCACCGCGATCCGGTGGGCCATGCGCGGCAGTCTACGGTCGCGCCGGACGGCGACGGCCGGCGGGCCGACCCGCGCGCACGGGGGCGTGCGGCGAGGAGGAGGATCGGTCGCGGCGGCGAGGAGGAGCCCGGCGGCCGCCGGCGAACAGGGAGGCGTGATGCGCCGCGAACCGATCTCCGAGCGCGACCTCGAGCGGCACCTGCTGCGGATCGGGGTCTCCTCCCTGCACGCCGACCGCCTGCACTGCGACCGCTGCGGTCGCACGCCGCTCGTCGGCGAGGTGGTGTACCGCTACCGGAAGGAGCGCACGATCTGCGCGCTCTGCCGCCCGCTCACGAAGGGCGAGCCGCTCGCGGCCGTGCCGGTCCGCCACGGCGAGGAGATCCGCGCCCAGCGCCTCACGCCGCCGGCCGACCGCGACGCGGCCTGAGCCCGGATCCGCGGGCGAGTCGCTGAGCCTCGGCCGCGAGGCGACCCGAGGATCGATCGTTCCAGGCCGAGCGCCGGGTCGGGCGGGCCCGTCGTGGTCCGGCCGAGGCGCCGAGCGGGGGTAGACTGCCCCCTCGTGGACCCGGTCAGCGCCTCCGTCAGCATCCAGCGCCCGCGCGAGGAGGTCTTCGCCTACCTCGAGGACATCGCGAACCATCCGGAGTTCCTCGGGCACGTGCTCGGCGAGTTCCGGCTCACGCGCGAGGACTCGATCGGCAAGGGGGCGGGCGCCCGCTTCAAGGCGAAGCTCCGGTTCCACCGCTTCGCGTACTTCGACGTGACGTTCCACGAGGTCGAGGCCCCGTTCCGGATCGCGTTCGTCGGTCGCGGCGGCAAGTACCACCGCACCCTCGTCCACGGCGAGTGGCGGGTCGTGCAGGACGGTCACGGGGCGCGCGTGGACCTGACGGTCGAGACGGAGCCGAAGCTCCCCTCCGACCAGCTGATGGAGCTCCTTTCCGGGCAGGCCGGGATCGCGCGCCGCGGCGCCCGCAAGGGCCTGCTGCGGCTGCGCACCATCCTCGAGGAGGGGCGCGCGTCGGCGA
>JALRCL010000340.1 GCA_023268575.1 Patulibacter sp. | reverse complement strand
CCTGGTGCGCTGCGGTCTGGGTGGGTCGGCCGCGCCCGGCCGCGGGCGGGGTCGCGGTGCGTCGTTCGGGGGCCGGGGTTCGGGTTGGGCGCGTGGTCAGGCGTCGCGCGGGTGGGGGCCCGCCAGCTCCCGATACACCTCCCAGGTGGCCCGGGCGGCGTCGGCCCAGGTCCACGCGGGCGGGGCGGGCGCCGGGCGCTCGAGCGTCTCGGCGAGCGCGACGAGGGCATCGACGTCCTCGCGCGGCGCGAACGCGGCGCGGCCGTCGAGCACCTCGCGGACGGCCGGGACGTCGCTGCAGGCGACGGGGCACCCGCAGGCGAGCGCCTCGATCGGGGTCAGGCCGAAGCCCTCGTCGTCGGAGGGCAGGACGAGGGCGTGGGCGGCGCTGTAGAGCGTCGCGAGGTCCTCGTCGGTGAGCTCGCCCGTCAGCTGGACGTCGGGCAGCGACGCGGTCCACTCGCCGGCCGGGCCGGCGAGGACGAGCGGCAGGGTCCGCGGGGCGGCGGTGAGCTCCGTGAGGCGCTTGCGCGGGTCGCGGTGGCGCATGCCACCCACCCAGAGGAGGAACCGCTCGGGCAGGTCGAGCCGCTCGCGCAGCTCCGCGACGGCGTCCCCGTCGGCGGGCCGGAAGACCGGCGCGGGCGCCTCGTGGATGACGCGCAGTCGCTCGGGCGGCACCTCGAGGTGCTCGGTGACGTCGCGGCCGACCGCGGCGGTGGGGACGATCACGCGGTCGGCGCGCTGGACCGCCAGGTACCGCAGGCGGAACCGGATCCCGGTGCGCAGGTACTCGCTGCGGCGCTTCAGCGGGACGAGGTCGTGGAGCGTGACGACCTGCGGGCGGCCGGGGTGCAGCAGGACGCCGTCGAGCCACGGGCTGTGGAACGCGTCGCAGCCGACCGGCCGGCGCCGCTCCACGAGCTCGTCGCCCGGCGCGGCGGTCGCCAGCAGCGCCTCGTGCAGGCACCGCACGTAGCGGCCGATGCCGCGCAGGTCCGCGCCGCCCCGCGTGTCGAGCGCCACGCGCACGGTCAGGCGTCCTCGGCGGTCCCCGCGCCCGCGTGCCCCGTGGCCGCGCGCGACAGCGCGTCGGCGGGGCTCTCGGGCTCGGGCACCGGCGCGCCGCGCAGGGCGGCGTCGATCCGCTCGGCGACGGCCTCGCGGCTCCACCGCTGCGCCGAGGCGCGGCAGGCGTCGCCGAGCAGCAGGCGCTCGCGCAGCGCCCAGACGACGCCGTGGGCGAGCGAGACGGGGTCGCCGGGCGGGACGAGCCGCCCGGTGCGGCCGTCCTCGACGACCTCGACCAACCCGTCGACGGCGGAGGCGACGACGGGGACCCCGGCGGCGAGCGCCTCGGCCGCGACGGTGCCGAACGGCTCCCGCCGCGACGGGACGACGAGGACGTCGACGTGGCGCAGCAGCGACGGGCCGGCGGCCTGCCACGGCCAGCGCTCGACGCCGGCGGCGCCGGCCTGGCGCTCGACGGCGCGGACGTACGCCGGGTCGCTGCCGTACGGATCGTCGCCGACGACGACGATCCGCGTCCGCGGCGAGGCACCGGTGATCGCGTCCGCGGCGCGCAGCAGGTCCAGCGGGCCCTTGCGCGGCTCGATCCGGCCGACGAAGGCGACGATCGGCCGGCCGTCCGGCGTCCACGGCGGCGGGATCGCCGGCGGGTCGAGGTCGACCGGGCAGCCGGTGACGGCGATCTCGCGGCCGAGGCGCTGCGCGACCGGTCGGGCGCAGGCGCGGGAGTCGGCGAGCAGGACGTCGGCGGCGTCCCAGAACCGCGGCACCCGCTCGACCATGTCGTGCAGGTGGACGGCGACCCGCGTGGCGATCCGCGCGGCGGGACGGCCCGGCGGGCGCAGCGCCGGCAGCAGCCGGGCCGGCACCGTGCCGTTGAGCAGCGTCACGTCGTGCTCGGCCGCGAGGTCGCGGAAGCGCCGGTAGGCGAGCAGCGCGCCGAGCCCCTGGCCGCGGCCCATGCCGCCGACCGGCTGCTGGCGCCAGGTGACGGACTCGGGCGCGTCGGCCGGCCGACGGCCGCTCGGGCTCGTCATCGTGATCCGCCATCCGCGCTCCGCCAGGAGCGGCGCGGCGCGCAGCAGCGCCATCTCGGCGCCTCCGGGCCGGTCCACCGCGTGCACCACGAGGAGCGAGCGCATCGAAGCGGAACGTTAGTGCCCCGGCCGGGCGCCCGGGCCCGGCGGCGTCCGTCGCGGACGGACGACCGACGCGGGGCGACGGTCCGGCGACCGCGGCGACCGATCATCTAGGGTCCGGGCCGGATGGCCTGGCCGCGACCAGCGGAGCGCTCGTGAAGGTCCTGCTCGACACGAGCTACGCCCTGCGCGGAGCGACCGGCACCGGGGTGTACCTCGAGCGGCTCGCGTCCGCCCTGCGGGACGAGGGCGTCGACGTGCGCACCGCCGCCGACGCGACGCGCGGAGCGCCCGGCGGAGGACGCGTGCGCTCGGTGCGCAACGTCGTCCACGACCTCCGTTGGCTGCACGAGGAGCTGCCGCGGGAGGCCCGCCGGCAGGGCGTGGACGTCCTGCACCACCCGCTGCCGGCGCACGCGCGTCGCCTGCGCGACGTCGCGCAGGTGCTGACCGTCCACGACCTCGCCTTCGAGGTCCTGCCGGAGTGCTTCGACCCGCGCTTCGCCCGCTGGGCGTCGCGCACGCACCGCGGCGCCGCGCTGCGCACCGGGGCGGTCGTCGCCGTGTCCCGGACGACGGCGCGCGACGTGCGCGAGCGGTGGGGCGTGCCCGCCG
>JALRCL010000329.1 GCA_023268575.1 Patulibacter sp. | reverse complement strand
CGGCGCTGCTGGGCGAGTGGGGCTCACGTCGGGCACGGGGGGCGCCGTGAGCCTCGCCTTCATTTCGCATTCCGACTGCGGGCGCCACGACAACGGCTGGGGCCATCCGGAGCACGTGGGGCGCGTGCGCGCCATCACGAGTGCGCTGAAGTACCATCCCGAGCTGTTCATGGCGCTCGACCTGCTCGAGGGCCGCCACGCGACCGAGGACGACCACGTCGTCGCAGAGCTCCATCACCAGTCCCATGTCGTGCTCCACCATCAGGATCGTGAGGCCGGCGGCCCGCAGGCGCCTCAGGCGCTCGCCGAGCCAGCGACCCTCATCGGTGTCCAGGCCCCCGGCCGGCTCGTCGAGGACGAGCACCCGCGGCCGGCCGGCGAGCGCCCGGGCGATCGAGACGAGCTGGCGCTGGCCCTGCGAGAGGGAGCCGGCGACGCGATCGGCGAGCTCCTCGATCGAGAGCAGCACCAGCACCTCGGCGAGGACGACGTCGTCGACCACCCCACCGTCGCCACGACCCCGATGGGCCTCCAGGCCGACGAGGACGTTCTCGCGGACCGTGAGATCGTCGTACAGCTCGACGGCCTGGAAGGTCCGGCCCAGGCCGGAGCGGATCCGGCGGTGGGGCGGACGGCCGTCGAGCCGGACGGCGTCCAGCAGGACCTCTCCGGCGGCGGGCGCGAAGCCCGACAGCGCGTCGATGAGCGTCGTCTTGCCGGCGCCGTTGGGTCCGATGAGCCCGACGATCCTCCCGGGCGCGACGCGGAAGGAGACGTCGTCGAGCGCCGTCACCCCGCCGTAGCGCACCGTCAGGCCACGCACCTCCAGCGAGGCGGACGCGCCCGCCGCCGCGACGTCGACCGCGTCGGCGGCCAGGCGCGTCAGGTCGCGCGCCGGCCGGGCGCCGTCGGGCGCCGCGGCCGTCGCACGCTCGCGCCGCCGCGCGAGGCGTGCATGGACGGGACCGAGCAGCCCGTCCGGGTTCAGGACGATCGTCGCGACGAGGCCGACGCCGACGACGACGTCGAACCACCCGCCGAGGCCGACCCACTTCTCCAGGGCCACGAACACGAGGCCGTTCGCCGCCAGCAACCCCGCCAGCACGCCCCCCGACACCGACGTGATCCCCGCGAGGTAGACCGTCGCGAAGAGCCCGAGGCCGGTGAAGACGTCGAACGCGTCGAAGGTCACCGTCGACAGCTGGTAGGCGTAGAGCGAGCCCCCGATCCCCGCGATGAACGCGCCGATCGCGAACGCGGCGATCTTCGTCCGCACGACGTCGACGCCGGCCGCGGCCGCCGACCGCTCGTTCGCGCGGACGGCGAGCATCGCGGCACCCAGGCGACTGCGGCGCAACCCGGCGACGCCGAACCCGACGGCGACGAGCACGGCGAGCGCCAGCAGGCTGAACCCGAGGCGCGGGTACGCGCCGCCGGTGCCCACGGCGAGGTCGAGGCCGAGCAGCGACGGCTGGTCGATCTGGACGCCGGCGCCTTCGACGAGGTCGCTGTTGCGGAACCACCCGGACTCGAGGGTCACGGCCAGCGCGAGCGTCACCACCGCGACCGACAGTCCGCGGACGCGCAGCGCGGGCAGCCCGACCACGACGCCGATGACGCTCGCCGCCACCGCCGCCAGCAGCGGCGCGAACGGGAACGGGATGCCCAGCGATCCGCCCAGCGGACCCAGGAGGAACCCCGCCGCCCCCGCCAGCGTCAGCTGGGCGAGGGAGATCTGCCCGGCGAGCCCGGTCACGACGACGAGGGACAGGGCGATGACGCCGAAGACGAGGCTCGTCAGCAGGCCCGCCCGCCAATCTCCCTGCAGCGCGACGACCGCGACCGCCGCGACCGCCGCCGCCGAGAGACCCGGTGCGAGCACGTGCGCGGGGCGGGGCGCGCGGCCGAGCGCGCGGCGGGCGAGCTGTCCCCGCGTCGGCAGGGCGTCGCCGCGCACGAGCAGCACGGCGCCGATGAGCGCGAGCGTGAGGAGCTCGGGGAGCCCGGCCGAGGGCAGCCACGAGACCTCGGTCGAGAGGAACGTCGCCTCGGCGCGCAGCACGCCGACGGCGATCCCCGCGACGACGGCGACGCCGATGAGGCTGAAGCGCGCCAGCAGCGCCGCAGCCAGCGCCGGGACGATGAACAGCGTGTAGGAGATCGGGACGAGCGGCACCAGCGGCGCGATCAGGACGCCCGCGAGACCGGTGATCGCCCCGCTGATCGCCCAGTTCGCGGCCGCGATCCGGTCGGGCGCCAGTCCGCTGACGAGCGCCCCGCGCTCGGACTCCGCCGCCGCGCGGGTCGCGAGCCCGAAGCGCGTGCGGCGGAACAGCACGCCGAGGGCGACCGCGACCGCGGCCACCGTCGCGACGAACAGCAGCCGGTCGAGTCCGATCGAGACGTCGCCGACGTGCAACGCGTCCTGGGGGAAGATCGGCTCGACGATCACCGCCGAGGCACCGATCCGCTCGGCCATGAGCCCCGTCAGCACGACCATGACGCCGATCGACGCCACGGTCCGGGCGACCGGCGACGCCGCCCGCAGCGGACGGAACACCGCCGCGTAGAGCAGCAGCGACAGGAGCGCCGAGGATCCGACCGCGATGAGCATCGCCGGCCAGAGGCCGAGCGCGCCGCCGAGGTCGACCGTCGCGGGGAGCGGCGGGACGAGCAGCAGCAGCTCCCCCGTCCGCAGGTGGGCGTAGGCGTAGGCGCCGTAGAGGGCGACCGCGCCCGTCGCGAGGTTGACGGTGACGGAGCTGCGGTAGGTCAGGACCAGGGCGAGCGCGAGGGCGGCGTAGACGCCGCCGCTCGCGAGCCCCTGGACCATGAACTGGACGTGGTCGGTCATGGTCGAGGGATGCCTCGGGGTGGGCTAGCGCCCCGGCGTCGGGAGCTCCAGGTCGAGCTTCACCGGCTCGTAGCGCTCGAGGTCGCCGTTCTTCTGCAGCGGCGCGACGAGGGCGTCGCTCGTGCAGAAGGCCGGGCCGAGCGAGAACTGCTTGCCGTCGCAGCGGATGGTGATCCCGGCGCCGAGGGGCAGCGGCGTCTCCTTCATCGTCGCCAGCGCGCGCTTGACGGTCGTCGGCGTGACGTCGCCCTCGAGACCCTCGACGGCCGCGGCGAAGCCGGAGACGACGCGGTAGCCGATCGGTGCCATCAACGAGGTCGTGGCTCCCGGGGCGAACCGCGCCATCACGGCCTCGTAGCGCGCGAAGTCCTCCCGCACCGCGGCGTCGCCCTCCTTCGGCGGCAGCGTGGCG
Source organism: Patulibacter sp. (assembly GCA_023268575.1). Taxonomy (GTDB): domain Bacteria; phylum Actinomycetota; class Thermoleophilia; order Solirubrobacterales; family Solirubrobacteraceae; genus Patulibacter. Next base: position 1,591 of record JALRCL010000329.1, on the reverse strand, counting down.
CCGGTGGCGGCGAGCGTGATGCCCTCCGCGCCCTTCGGGAGGCCCTCCCCCGGCCGCCCCGGGAAGCACTGCGTGATGCCGGTGACCGGTCCGTCGAAGCCGAGCGTCTGGATCGCCTTCAGCGCGGAGGTGCAGAGGTTCGAGTCGGCGATGATGTGGATCGCCTTCGCGCCCTTCGAGATCGCCGCCTGGATCTGCGGCGTCGGATCGGGCGTCCCGATCGGGACGGCGACGACGTCGAGGTCGACGCCCGCGGCCGCGAAGTACGCCTTGCCGATGCTGTTGACGCCCTCCGTCGCGGCCGGCACGTCGTCGACGACGTAGGCGGCGCGCTTGATCCCGGCGTCGCGATCCGTCTGCGCCGGGGCGGCGAAGAGCCCGACGATGGCGTTCGTGAGGATGAAGCTGTTCTCCTGCGCGAAGAGACTCGGCTCGATCGCCTGGTCGCTCACGACGACGGTGCCGCCCTTCGCCACCCCCGAGGCCACCACGCCGCCCTGGTTCGAGGCGCCGACGAACACGACGGGAACCTTCGCCGCGAGCATCTCGTTGACGCACGCGGTCGCGCCGGCCGGCGTCTGCTTCGTCTCGCAGACCTGGAGCTCGACCGGCCGACCGGCGATCCCGCCGCGGTACTCGTTGAGGTAGGCGACCGCCGCCTTCGCCGCCGAGATCTCGCTGGACTGATCGACGATCTTGCCCTTGCCGTCGCTGATCATGCCGAGCTTCAGCGGCGTTCCGGTCGCCTTGTCCGGCGCGCCGAGCACCTTGGCGGCGTCGGCCTTCGTCGTGCTCGTGGCGTCCGAGCTCGCATCGTCGTCGCCACAGGCGGCGAGGGTCAGGGTGGCGGCCGCGGTCGCGGCGAGCGCCATCCACCGCCGTGGGGCGGCGCTGGTGCTGAACATCGTGGACATCTCTCTCCTCGTGGTGTGGTGCCGGACGGGCCCGCGGGTCGGGGGGCCGTTCGGACAGGGGCCGCCGGTCCGCCGTGCGGTGCACGGCGGACGCCTGCGAGGGCGGCGCTCGATCGGTGCGCGGCCGGAGCCGCGTGCCGTTACTCGTTGCTGATCACGTGGCTGGACTCGCCCTGCGGCGGCGCGACGCCGATCAGCGGCGCAAGGGCCTGCGTGCCCGGGTTGTTCTGGGCCATCGTGGAGTCCGGGGGCACGACGCCCGCGGCCTTCACGAGCGCCGCGGCGCGGACCATCATCACGCAGAACCGCAGGCCCGAGAACGCCTCGTAGAAGTCGATGTTGCGGACCTCGCGCCCGGCGTGGCGCTCCCAGATCGCGATCGTCTCGTCGCGGTCCGGCCAGCCTTCCGGCAGCGCGATCCCGTGCGGCTCGGTGAAGTGCCGCTGGATGAAGAGCCACCAGCCGAGGTCCAGCTCCGGGCTGGCGAGCGTGGCGAACTCCCAGTCCAGGAGCCCCGTGACGGCGTGGTCCTCGCCGAAGAGCACGTTGCCGATCCGCGAGTCCCCCCAGCTCAGCGCCACCGGCTCCTCGTCGCTGGGCCGGTGCTCCCGCACCCAGGCGAAGGCCGCGTCGACCACGGGGTTGCGCTCGTCCTCCCGCGCCCACTCCATCCAGGC
>JALRCL010000321.1 GCA_023268575.1 Patulibacter sp. | reverse complement strand
CCTCGGGGGTCGCGGTCGCAGCGGGGCCGCCGCGCTGCGCGACGCGACCCACGAGCTCGACGGGGCGCTGCGGGAGGCGGCGGTCGCCCAGCGCGCGGTCCGCGGGCGGCGACCGGGCGACCTGTCGGGCGCGATCGGTGGGAGCGCCGACGTCGCCGCGCAGCTCGCTGCTGACCCGGACGCGCTGCGCTCGCTCGTGGCGAGCACCGGCCGGGTGATGGGCACGCTCGGGGCGCGCGACCGCCAGCTCTCGGCGAGCCTCGTGCGCCTGCTCGGCGTCGTGCGCGCCGCCCCGGCCACGCTCGCGCAGCTCGACCGCACGCTGCCCGGGGTCGACCGGTTCGCGGTCGCCCTGCGGCCGGCGCTGCGCGCGGCGCCGGAGCCGCTGCGCCGCACGACCGCGGCGCTCGAGCAGGTGCGCGCCGTGACGGGCCGGGGCGAGCTGCCGGCGACGCTCGCCGCGCTGCGCCCGGTGACGACCGACCTGCCGCCCCTCGCCGCGGCGCTGACCCGCTCGCTGCCCCTCCTGAGCAGCGCGATGCGCTGCGTCGACCGCAACGTGCTCGGCACGCTCGAGCGGGAGGTCCCGGACGGGAAGCTCTCGACCGGGCGGCCGGTCTGGCAGGACGCGATGCACATGGGGGCCGCGCTCGCCGGCGCCTCGCCGAACTTCGACGGCAACGGCACGACGATCCGGCTCGGGGTGACCGAGGGCGAGCAGGCGCTCGAGGGCGTGCTGCCCGGGATCGGGACCGTGGCGACCCTCACCCGCGACGACGTCGGCGCGCTCGCGCCGGCGTGGCTCGGCTACGGCGTCTCGCCGCCCTTCCGGCCGGACGTCGCGTGCACGACCCAGGACCTGCCGGACCTCGACGCGCGCTCGAGCGCGCGGCTCCAGGGCCTCCGCCGGACGAGCGCACCGACGCGGTCGGCCGCCGGGCGCCGCGCGACGCAGGCCGCGGCCCGCGCGCTGCTGGACCGGTCCCCGTTCGAGAGGCGGCGCGAGCGGTGATCCGCGCGAACCTCCGGGCGCTGCTCGTCATCGCGGTGATCGTCGTCGGCGGGATCGCCGCCGCGGGCTACGTCCTCGTCCAGCAGCGGTTCCCCGTCCCGTTCCGCGACGTCTACGAGGTTCGCGCGTCGCTCGTGGCCGCCGACGGCGTGGCCCCGGGCCTCGGGCAGCCGGTCCAGCTCGCCGGTGTGAAGGTCGGCACCATCACCGAGGCGCGCCTCGAGCGCGGGCGCGCCCTCGTGACGCTCGAGCTCGACCGGGGCGAGGTGCCGCGCGTCTACGCCGACGCCTCCGCGGCGCTGCGGCCGGTGACGCCCCTGGACGACATGCGGATCGAGCTGGACCCCGGCCACCGGTCGGCGGGGCCGCTGCCGCCCGGCGGCCGGATCGACCAGGCCCGGACATCCACGCCCGCGGGATTGGACGAGCTGCTCGGCGCGTTGGACGCCGACACCCGCGAGTTCCTCGCCTCGCTCGTCACGAGCCTCGACCAGGGCACGCGCGGACGCGGCGGCGACGTGCGCCGGGCCCTGCGCGTGCTCGGACCGACCGCGGGCCAGGTGCGCCGGATCTCTGCGGCGCTCGCCGACCGCCGGACGGCCGTCGCCCGGCTCGTGGGCGACCTGGCGACGGTGACGCGCGCGGCGTCCCGCGACGACCGCCTCGCGGCGCTCGTGCGGGCCGGCAACCAGACCCTGCGGGCGGTGGCCGTCGAGGACGCGCCGCTGCGCGCGGCGCTCGACCGGCTCCCGGCGACGCTCGGCAGCGCGCAGCGCGTGCTCGGCAGCACTGGGGAGCTCGCCCGCGAGCTGCGCCCGACGCTGCGCGACCTGCAGCCGACCGTCGAGCGGCTCCCGGCGACGCTGCGCGAGCTCAGGTCGTTCTCCGGGCCGCTCGCCACGACGCTGCGCGACGACGTCCGGCCGCTCGTGCGCCGGCTGACCCCGGTGCTCGCCGCCGCGGCGCCCGGGATCGGGCAGCTGCGCACCAGCGCGCCCGACCTGCACGGGACGTTGCTGACCACCAACGGGCTGCTGAACCAGCTCGCCTACAACCCACCCGGCGACGACGAGGGGTTCCTCTTCTGGGGCTCCTGGTTCGTCCACAACTGGAACTCGCTCATGAGCACCGCCGACGCGCACGGCGGCATCGGCCGGGCGATGGTCACCGTGAGCTGCACCCAGCTGACCCAGCTCGTCGACCTCGCCCCGCTCTTCCAGCTGCTGCTCGGCAGCCCGAACGCCTGTCCCAGCTGATGGAGACGCAGACCCCCACCCTCCGCCGGCTCCTGCTGCCGATCGGCTTCGCGCTCCTCTGCGCCGTGCTCGCCATCGGCGTCTGGCGCAGCTTCGGCGGGTCCGTGCCGCTGCAGCCGCGCGAGTACCGCATCACGGCGACCTTCCCGCAGGCCTCGAACCTCTTCGCCGAGGCCGACGTCCGGTCGGCGGGCGTCGACATCGGCCGGGTGACGCGCGTGGGGCGGGTCGGCGGCCGCGCCGAGGTCGAGATGGCGATCGACGCGCAGCGCGCCCCGCTGCGCCGCGGTGCCCGGGCGATCCTCCGCACGAAGACGCTGCTGGGGGAGACGTTCATCGAGGTCGCCCCGGGGGCGCCGCGTGCCCCGCTGATCCGCGACGGCGGCCGGCTGCCGTCCGGCAGCGTGCGGGCGGCTCAGCGCCTCGACGACGTCCTGGAGACGTTCGCGCCGGCGACCCGGCGCGACCTGCGGCGACTGTTCGCGGGATCGGCGGCGGCCCTGGCCGGGCGCGAGGCGTCGCTCAGCGGCGCGAGCGCCGAGCTCGGGCCGGCGGCCGAGGGCGTCGGCGCGGTGCTCGCGCGGCTCGCCGGCCAGCGGGACCAGCTCGCCCGGCTCGTGGCCGGCAGCGGCGACGTGCTGGCGGCGGTCGGGGAGCGGCAGGGCGATCTGCGCGCCGCGATCACGGCCGCCGATCGGGTCTTCGCGACCACCCGCTCCCGCGATCGGGCGCTCGGCGCGACGATCGATGCACTGCCGCCGTTCCTCCGGCGGCTCGAGGCCACCGGCGACGACCTCGCGGCGCTGTCGCCGGAGCTCTCCCGCGCCGCCCGCGGCCTGCGCGCGGCGGCGCCGGCGCTGCCCGTGGCGCTGCGCGCGGTCGTGCGCGACGCACCGGCGTTCGAGCGCCTCTTCGCCGAGCTCGCGCCGGTCCTGCGGACCGGGCGCCGCAGCCTCCCGGCGCTCGACGCGATCGCCGACGCCGCGCGGGAGCGGCTGCCGGTGGTCGACGTCGCCGTCCGCCAGCTCGCGCCGGTGCTGCGGCTGCTGGAGGTCAACCGCGATTCCGTCCACGGCGTGCTGGCGAACGTCGGCCAGATCCAGAACGGCACGATGGTCGCCGACGGCGGCCGGGTCATCCACTACGGCAACGGCCTGCCGACGATCTGGAACGAGATCGTCGGCGGCTGGATCAAGCGCCTGCCGACGAACCGGCTCAACCCGTACCCGAAGCCCGGCAGCCTGCGCGACGTCGCGCAGGGCGGGTTGAAGGCGTACGACTGCCGGAACACCGGGAACGTCCTGTACCTGCCGGCGATCGGCCCGGGCGCCCCGCCGTGCGTCGAGCAGGGGCCGTGGACCTTCGACGGCAAGAGCGCGTACTTCCCGCGCCTGGAGGAGGACCCGCCGACGATCGACCGTTGAGCCGCGTCCCGCCGAGCTCGGGTCGCTGCGCCTCCGGGCGGCGGCGGTGCCACGAGCCCTCCTGCCCCAACTCGACCGCCCGCGCGTCGGTCGTGCCGTCCCCGTCCTTCCCGGCCGCACCAGAGCCTCATCTGGCAAGAGAATTTCCACTTACCGAGGTGCTCCGATGTTCCTGAC
>JALRCL010000275.1 GCA_023268575.1 Patulibacter sp. | reverse complement strand
TGGTCCGCGCCGCCGCGCCGCCGCCGGTCCGCACGATGGCGCTCACCGACCTGGCGTGGGCGCGCGCCGCGCGGGCCGCCGCCCAGGAGGGCCTGGCGCGCCACCGTCCGCGCGCGGTGCTCTACGGGAGCGTCGGGGCGGCCCTGCTGTGGCCGCGACCCGGCGCGATCCGCCTCGACGCGGCGATGGCCGCCAACCGCCCCGGTCGCCACGGGGTCTGGCAGCGCCCGCGCGAGCGGTGGCTCCTGCGTCGCTGCCCGCTGCTCGTGCCGCAGTCGGCCGAGGCGCTCGCCGAGGTCCCGCAGCCGCGGCCGTCCGCGGTCGTCGTGCCGCCGCCGGTCGTCCTGCCCGACCGGGTCCGGCCGTGGGACGAGCGCGACGTCGCGGCCGTCGCCTACGCCGCCGACCCGGCGAAGAAGGGCCTGGACCGCGTGCTGGCCGCGTGGTCGCGGACGCGCCGCGACGGCGAGGAGCTCGTCGTCTGCGCCGCGCCGGCCGGCGCGGTCCCGCGCGTGCCCGGGGTGCGGGACGCCGGGCGCCTGGATCGCGCGGCGTTCCTGGATCTGCTCGGGCGCGCCCGCGTGCTCGTCGGGGCGCCGCGACGCGAGGACCATGGCCTCGTCCAGCTCGAGGCGCTCGCGGCGGGCGCCCGGGTCGTGACGACCACCGCGCCCGGGGCGTTCGTCGCGCTCTCGCTGCTGCGCGCCCTCGAGCCGCACGCGGTCGTCGCCGACGCCGAGGACCCCGCGGCGCTCGCCGCGGCGCTGCGCGTGGCGCTCGACGCGCCCGGCGGCGCGTTGCAGGAGCGCGCGCGGGCGCTGCTCGCCGACCGGTTCGCCCCGGCCGCGGTCGATCGCGTCGTCGCCGGCCAGCTCCTGCCGGCGCTCCTGGGCTGAGCACCGCCCGGGCTCCGGCGGACCACCGCGGCGGCGCGAGGTGTCCAGGTGGTGAACCCGCCGACGGGGCGCAGCATCTAGCGTGTGCGCGCGATGGTGGCGGTCGCCGACGTCCCGTGGTTGGTGATCCCGACCTACAACGAGGCCGAGAACCTCGAGCGCGTGATCGGGCTCTCCCGGCAGGTGCTCGCGGACGCGTGCCCCGAGGGCTTCCGGATCCTCGTCGTCGACGACCGGTCCCCCGACGGGACCGGCGAGATGGCCGATCGGCTGGCGCAGGCGCACCCCGGCGAGGTCCAGGTGCTGCACCGCGACCGCCCGGCGGGGCTGGGACCGGCGTACCTCGCGGGGTTCGACGTCGCGCTGCGCGGCGGCGCCACGCACGTCCTGGAGATGGACGCCGACCTCTCCCACGATCCGCGCGACCTCGCGCGGCTGCTGGACGCCGTGCGCGGCGGGGCGGACCTCGCCCTCGGGTCGCGGTACGTGCCGGGCGGGGGCGTGGCGGAGTGGGGGCTCGTGCGCCGGCTCGTCTCGCGCGGGGGGTCCTGGTACGCGCGACGGACGCTCGGGCTGCAGGTGCGCGACCTCACCGGCGGGTTCAAGTGCTTCCGCGCCGACGTGCTCCGGACGATCGAGCTCTCGACGGTGCGCTCCGTCGGCTACGCGTTCCAGGTCGAGCTGACGTGGCGCGCGGTGCGCTCCGGCTTCCGGGTCGTGGAGGTGCCGATCGTCTTCCGCGACCGGACGGCCGGCAGCTCGAAGATGCACGTGGGGATCGCGCGCGAGGCCGCGCTGCTCGTGCCGGCGCTGCGGCGATCGGGGTGGCAGCCGCCCCGCGTCCCGTCGCCTGTCGTCGGCACACTTCCCGCCAGTCCCCCCGACGTCGAGGTTCCATGAAGCGCATCAGCGCGCACGGCGTGGCCGTGCGCTTCCGGGCAGCCCTCCCGACCGGCTGGACCGCGATCACCGCGGTCGCTGTCGCGGTGCTCTCGCTCGTGCTGCTGGCGCGGCTCGGCGCGATCGCGCAGCTCGTGACGGCCAACGCGGATCTCGCGGCGCCGCTGTCGATCGCCGAACGGGCGCACCAGTACCAGGACGCGCAGATCGTGACGGGGCGCCTGGGCTGGTGGGGGGGCCTCTGGTTCTTGCAGCTGATCCGTCCGTTGCCGGGCAACAGCTACCTCGGGCTGTACTTGCCGTTCTTCGTCACCGCCGGTATCGCGGTCGCGATGGCGCTGCAGGCGCGGCGCGTCTGGGGCGCGGGCGCTGCGTGGCTGCTGCTGGCGATCGTCCTCAGCGTCGGCGCCGCGACGTGGATGCACTACGGGGCGTGGTCGGCCCGTACGCCGTCGTGGTGGGCGCTGTGCCTCTTCGGCCTGCTGTCCGTCGCGGTCGCCCGCCCGAACGCGGTGACGGGCCCGTGGCGGCGTGCTGGGATCGTCCTCCTCGCCGCCGCCGCGGTGGTCGTGACGGCGGTGATGGCCTCCGGGGACCAGCTGGCGACGCTTGCCGTTGCGCCGGCCGCGGCGGCCGGCGCGTACCTGCTGCGCTGCCGGAGGTGGGGGAGGGGCGCGGCGCTGCTGGCGCTCGCCGGCGTTGCGCTCGTCGCCACCTCGATCCTCTCCAGCGTCGCTGACGACGCTGGCTACCTGCGGCAGGAGACCGAGACCAAGCTCACGACCCTCGACGGGGCCGGCCCCGCCCTGGGGAATCTCATCATCGGCTTGCAGCAGATCTGGAGGGGCCCGAGCGTGTCCGCCACGCAGCCCGCGGGGCTGCTGACGTACTCCGGCACGATCGCCGGGTACCTCGGGATGGGTGTGGTCGTCGCTGCCGTCGCCGTCGCGGTCCGCGCAGCGTGGAATCGCTGGCACCGTGTGCTCGAGGAGGACGACGTCGACGATCGCGAGCTCGCCGAGCTCCGCGGCGTCTGGGTGAGCTTCTGGCTCGTCGGGCTGCTGGCCTACCTCGCCGCGTTCTGGCTCTCGACGGTGAGCGGCGCCCTCGGGGACCCCGTCGTCCGCTACCTCTTCGGCGTTCCGCTGGCCACCGCGGCCGCGATCGCCCCGATCGCCGCCCGGCCCGCCGGTAGGACGTTCGCCGTCCTCGGCGCCGTCCTGGCGCTCCTCACCGCCGGCACGCTGGCCGCCCATCGACCTTCCGTCGGGCCCGGCGACATCTCGCGCAAGCCGTTGCACGGCGCGATCGCCGCGGTCCTGCGCGACGCCGGCGTGCAGCGCGT
>JALRCL010000933.1 GCA_023268575.1 Patulibacter sp. | reverse complement strand
ACGGCAAGATCGTGCAGGAGCTCGAGGCCGAGTTCCGGGGCGCCGGCTGGAACGTCATCAAGGTCGTCTGGGGCTCCCGCTGGGACCCGCTGCTGGAGGCCGACGACGAGGGGCACCTCGTCGAGGTGATGGAGGAGACCGTCGACGGCGAGTACCAGGCGCTGAAGTCCCGCGACGGCGCCTTCGTCCGCGAGCACTTCTTCGGCAAGCGCCCCGAGACGGCGAAGATGGTCGAGGACTGGTCCGACGAGGAGGTCTGGGCGCTGAACCGCGGCGGGCACGACCCCTCGAAGGTCTATGCCGCGTACGCCGCCGCGCGAGCCCACGAGGGCCAGCCGACGGTGATCCTCGCGAAGACGATCAAGGGCTACGGGATGGGGGCCTCCGGCGAGGGCCAGAACATCACCCACCAGCAGAAGAAGATGACCGAGGAGGTCCTCTTCACCTTCCGCGAGCGGTTCGGGCTGGAGCTCTCCGACGCCGAGGTCGAGCAGGCCGCGTTCAAGAAGCCGCCGGACGACAGCCCGGAGATGACCTTCCTGCGCGAGCAGCGCGAGGCGCTCGGCGGCAGCCTCCCGGCGCGCCGGACCCACGCCGAGGCCCTGCCGGTGCCCGACCTCGAGGTGTTCCGCAGCGTCCTGGACGGCTCCGCGGACCGCGAGGTCTCCACGACGATGGTCTTCGTCCGCCTGCTGTCCGCGCTCCTGCGCGACAAGGCGCTGAAGAAGCACATCGTCCCGATCGTCCCCGACGAGTCGCGGACGTTTGGCATGGAGGGGATGTTCCGCCAGCTCGGGATCTACTCGCAGGTCGGGCAGCTGTACCAGCCCGAGGACTCCGAGCAGCTCATGTTCTACCGGGAGGACCGCCAGGGCCAGATCCTCCAGGAGGGGATCAACGAGCCCGGCGCGATGTCCTCGTGGATCGCCGCGGCGACGTCGTACTCGAACCACGGCGTCCCGATGATCCCGTTCTACGTCTACTACTCGATGTTCGGGTTCCAGCGGATCGGGGACCTCGCCTGGGCCGCCGGCGACCGCCGCGCGCGCGGGTTCCTCATCGGCGGCACCGCCGGCCGCACGACGCTCAACGGCGAGGGCCTCCAGCACGAGGACGGCCACAGCCACCTGCAGGCCGCCCTGATCCCGAACTGCGTCGCCTACGACCCGGCCTACGGGTACGAGCTGGCCGTCATCGTCCACGACGGCCTGCGGCGGATGGTCGCCGAGCAGGAGGACGTCTTCTACTACCTCACCGTCATGAACGAGAACTACCGGCAGCCGGCGCTGCCGGAGGGCTCGATCGAGGGGATCCTCAAGGGCGTGCACCGGGTGCACGCCGCCGGCGCGCCGTTCGCCGAGGCGGACGCCACGAGCCACGAGGACGACGAGCAGGGCCCGCCCCAGGGCACGCCGCCGCAGGAGGCCGAGGAGCAGCGCGCCCCCGACGTGCGGCTGCTCGGCTCGGGCACGATCCTCCGCGAGGTCCTCGCCGGGGCGCAGCTCCTGCGGGAGGGCTGGGGGGTGGAGGCCGACGTGTTCAGCGTCACGTCCTTCAGCCAGCTCGCCCGCGACGGCCAGGCGGTCGAGCGGCGCAACCGGCTGCACCCGACCGCGGAGCCCGAGGTGCCGTTCGTCACGAGCGCGCTCGCGGGCGACGACGAGCGCGACGACGTGCCGGTGATCGCCGCGACGGACTACGTCCGGGCGGTCGCCGAGCAGGTCCGCCCGTGGGTCCCCGGCGAGTACGTCGTGCTGGGCACCGACGGCTTCGGCCGCTCGGACTACCGCCGGGCGCTGCGCCGCTTCTTCGAGGTCGACCGCCACCACGTGGTGGTCGCCACCCTGCACGCGCTCGGCCGGTCCGAGGACGCGCAGCAGGCCATCGAGCAGTACGAGATCGACACCGACGTGGAGGCACCGTGGCGACGCTGAGCGAGGTGAAGGTCCCCGACATCGGGGACTTCGAGGACGTGCCGGTCATCGAGCTGCTCGTGGCGGTCGGCGACACCGTGGCCGAGGAGGACCCGCTCGTGGTCCTCGAGTCGGACAAGGCGACGATGGAGGTGCCCTCGAGCGCCGCCGGGACCGTCAAGGAGCTGAAGGTCGCCGTCGGGGACACCGTCGCCGAGGGCACCGTCATCGCGGTCATCGAC
>JALRCL010000238.1 GCA_023268575.1 Patulibacter sp. | reverse complement strand
CGTCGATCGCCTCCGCGGCCGCGAACGCGCGCCCGGTGGCGTGGAGGGCGTCGAGCCGGTCGCCGGCGCCCTCCCGCGCGAGCGCGTCGCGCAGCGCGCGATCGCCGGCCAGCAGGTCGCCGCCCGCGCGCCGCGGGGGCGCGCCGGTGCGGGGGTCGAGCTCGGGAGCCACGGTGGTCGCCATGGGCCGATCCAACACCGCGCCGGGGCCCCGCCGATAGGGCGTTGCGGTCGGTCGGCCGACGGATTGCCACCCTTCGGCGCATGGGCGGCGGCGGATCGCGCTGCGAGCGTTGCCCCATGAGCCGCACGGAGCCCGCCCCGTCCACCGCCCCGCGACCCCGCGAGCGGGTCGACGTCGTCGTCGTCGGGGCGCGCTGCGCCGGGTCGGCGGCGGCGATCGCGCTGGCCCGCGCCGGCCGGTCGGTGATCGCGATCGACCGGGCCCGCTTCCCGTCCGACACGCTCTCGACCCACGCGAACTTCCCCTCGGCGGTCGCCGAGGTGCAGCGGCTCGGGGCGCTCGAGCGGCTGCAGGCCGCGTGCGATCCGCCGCGGGTGCGGCTGGCGCGCGTCGTCGCCGACGGCGTCTCGTGCACGAACCGGTGGGAGGCCGTCGACGGGATCGACTACGCGCAGTCCGTGCCGCGCGACGTCTTCGACGAGGTGCTCGTGCAGACCGCCCGCGAGGCCGGCGCCGACGTGCGCGAGCGGACGACGCTGCTCGGGCTGCGCTGGCAGGAGGGCCGCGTCGCCGGCGTGCGGGTGCGGGACGCCGAGGGCGAGCACGAGATCGACTGCGACCTCGTGATCGGCGCCGACGGCCGACGCTCCGCGGTCGCCGCGGCCGTCGGCGCGGACCGCCCGTACCGCGGGTCGCTGCCCGAGCGCGGCTGCGTCTACCGCTACCTCGACGACCCGATGGTCGGCACGGAGTGGCGCGAGACGATGGTCCAGTTCCGCCAGGCGGCGTCGCACGTGTTCGTCTTCCCCTGCCCCGACGACCGGATGCTCGTGCTGTTCATGGGCACCCGCGAGGACGTCTCGGCGTTCCGCGCCGACCCCGAGGGGATGTGGGAGCGCCGGCTGGCGGAGAACCCGGCCGCGGCGGAGCGCTGCGCCGGCGCGACGAACCCGTCGAAGATCCGCTCGACGACCGACACGTCGGCGTACTTCCGCCGCTCGAGCGGGCCCGGCTGGGCGCTCTGCGGCGACGCGGGGCACTTCAAGGACCCGGCGATCGGGCAGGGGATCCGCGACGCGCTGCGCTTCGGCCGACTGCTCGGCGAGGGCGTCGCGCCGGTCCTCGGCGATCCCCGCGCGACCGACGCCGCCGCGGCGGCGGTGGAGCGTCGCCGCGACCGCGAGTGCCGCTCGACGTACCACTGGGGCAACAAGGAGTCGCGCATCGGCCTGCCGAGCCCGCTCTTCAAGGAGGCGCTGCGCGCGTTCGACGGGCTGGACGGCGAGCCGTGGCTCGCGCGGCTCTTCGACCGCGGCGGCGCGCTGGGCAAGGCCGGCTCGCCGCACCGGATCCTGTCGCCGGCCGTCGGCGCGCGCCTGGCGCTGCGGGCGGCGCTGC
>JALRCL010000923.1 GCA_023268575.1 Patulibacter sp. | reverse complement strand
GATCGCGTTGACCACGACCACGCCGAGCAGCGCCGAGGGCACCGCGACGATCCCGAGCAGCACCGACGCCCGGACGTCGAGGTTGCCGTAGCGGTGCTGGCGCCAGGCGCCGACGGCGGAGACGGGGATCATCGCCAGGAGCGACGTCGCCTCGGCCTCGACGTGGGAGAGCCCGAGCAGCAGCGCGAGGCCGGGGACGAAGAGCGAGCCGCCCCCGACGCCGAGCAGGCCGGAGATGACGCCCGCGGCGAGGCCGACGCCGAGCGCGGCCACGACGCGCGCGGCGTCGATGTCGCCCCCGCCGTCGCCCGGCTCGATCCCGGCGGCCATGAGGCCGGCGACGGCGAGCAGCAGGACGGCGAAGAGCAGCGACACCCGCCGGGCGGGGATCCGCTGCTGGATCGCGGTGCCGATGAGCGCCCCGCCGATCGCCGGCAGCCCGACGAGGACGCCCTCGGCGACGTGGACCTGGCCGTAGGCGCCCTGCGTGAGGGTCGCCGCCGTGGCGATGATCACGATCGCCCCGAGCGACGTGCTCGTCGCCTGGCGCTCGTTCATCCCGAGCAGCAGGAGCAGCAGCGGGACCATCACGACGCCCCCGCCCACGCCGAAGAGCCCGCTGAAGAAGCCGGCGGCGGTTCCGATCAGGACGATGGCGGCGGGCCGGGGGACGGACAACGGCGGTCATACTAGGTGGGTGACCGACGACCGGCTGGCCGCTCTCGTCGCGCCCCTGCGTGCCGCGCCCGACCGCTCCGCGATCCTGCTCGACGTCGACGGGACGCTGGCCCCCATCACCCGCCACGCCGGCGCCGCCGAGGTGCCGGCGGCGACGCGGACGCTGCTCGTCGAGCTCGCGAGCCGCTACGGGCTCGTGGCGTGCGTCAGCGGCCGCCGCGCCAGCGAGGCGCGCCGGATCGTGGGGATCGGCGCGCTGCACTACGTCGGCAACCACGGGACGGAGATCCTGCGGCGAGGGGCGACCGAGGTCGAGACGACGCCGGCCGTCGCGGACTGGGAGTCGCGCGTCCGCGAGCGGGCCACCACGCTGCTCGAGGACCACGAGACCGCGACGCGGCTCGGCGTCTGGCGCGAGGACAAGGGCCCGATCCAGGCGCTGCACTGGCGGGGCGTGCCCGACGAGGCGGCGGCGGCCGAGGCGGCCGCCGCGGTCGGCGCGGCGGCGGAGGCCGAGGGCCTGGCGCTCCACGAGGGCCGGATGGTGCTCGAGCTGCGCCCGCCGCTGGACTTCGACAAGGGCGCGGCCGTCCGCTGGCTGCTCGGCGGCGAGGAGCTCTCCGGGGCGCTCTACGCGGGCGACGACCGGACCGACCTCGACGCGTTCGACGGCCTGCGGGCGCTCGTCGCCGAGGGGCGGCTCGCGCACGCCGCGTGCGTCGCGGTCCGCGACGAGGGCTCCGACGCCCCACCGGAGGTCGCCGAGCAGGCCGACGTCGCCGTCGACGGGCCGGCCGGCATCCGCTCGGTGCTCCAGGAGCTCCTGCGTCCCACGACCGACGGGCGTGGCGCGTGACGTTCCGCCAGCTCCTGCGCTCCACGGTCCTCCTGAGCTTCGGCTCCGCCTCGGTCCTCGCCCTGCTCGTCGTGCTGCGCGGCTACGCGAACGACGACACCGGGCCGGTCGCCGTGTCGGCGATCTGGTGGGTCGTCGCGTCGGCGATCGGCGTCGTCGTCGGCCGGCACGACGCCGCGAACCCGCAGATCGCCTCGGTGCTCGCCGACGCACGGGCCGCCGAGCAGCTGCCCGAGCACCGCCCGGTCCGCACGCTCCTCAACCGCCTGTGGCCGCTCTTCGTCGCGTCGCTCGCCTCGGGCGCGGCGACCTTCGTGCTGCCGCAGGTGACCGGCGTGGCCGCGGGCTTCCTGCTCATCTGGGGCCTCGCGTGGCGGCGGCAGGAGCACGCCGTCCAGGCGATCGAGGAGCGCGACGGGGTCGAGTTCCACGTCCAGCGGACGGGGCTCATCGAGCCGCTGAAGCTCGTCCGGCTGCCCGGGCTGCGGCGTAACCGGCCCGAGCACAAGCGCCAGGCCTCGAGCGCCTGACGGGCGATGGCGGCGCTGCCGGCGGACGTCCTGCTCGTGTCGCTCGGCTCGACGGCCGGGCTGCGCGCCGTCGACGACGCGCTGCTGGGGGCGATCGAGCGCGCCGGCGCGCGGGTCGCGATGGTCCGCGCCGCCGCGCCGCCGCCGGTCCGCACGATGGCGCTCACCGACCTCGCGTGGCGCAAGGACTCGCCGCGGAAGGAGGAGCTGCTCACGGCGCTCGTGGCCCTCGACCGCGACCAGGCAGGCCTCATGGAGATGCCCGGGGTGGTCAAGGCCCAGGCGATCCTGG
>JALRCL010000125.1 GCA_023268575.1 Patulibacter sp. | reverse complement strand
GCACCCGACCTGCACGAGGTCGTCGAGGGGCTCGCCGCTGCCGGCGTAGCGGCGAGCGCACGAGCGGACCAGGGGCAGGGCGCGGCGGGCGAGCTCGTCGCGGGCCGCGAGGTCGCCGTGCTCGTGGTAGCGGCGCAGGAGCGCGACGTCGTGGTGGTCGGTGGTCGACACGGTGGGCCTTCCGTTCGGGGGGAGCGAACAGGGAACGCGCGACGACGCCCGGGTCCAGGCGACGAAGGCACGACCGTCTACGTGTCATGCGGCTCGCCGTGGGCGCGTCCCGGGACGACCCCCGACCGCCGGGCTCACCGGAAGCCGGGATCCGCCGTCGGAGAAGCGACGAGCGGCACTCGCCCGAACTTAGTACGACCCGACGGCGGGCGCAACTCGGGAACCGGGATCCGCCGCTCGGGGGGCGTCGGACCTCCGGCGATCGGGGGAGGCCGCCGCCGGGATCGCGGTTATCGTCTGGCGCCGCGTGGGTAGCGACCGGACACACCGAGCAACGGCGGCCCGCACCGGGCCGCGATCACGGAGGTGACACCGATGCCGCAGGGCATCGTCGGATACACCATCGAGCGCGCCGAGATCCGCCGCTGGGCGGCCGCGCGCGACGCCCGGCCGATCCGTCGGGCCGGACGCGACGGGCCGCCCGTCGCCTTCGTCCTCGGGGACGCCGGCCGCCACGGCGACGGCCTCACGTGGGACGCCTTCTTCGCCCTCATGGACGAGCACGAGCTCGCCCTCGTCTACCGCGACGAGGATGCGGAGGGCCACCTGACCCGCGAGTTCTCGTTCGTCCCGCGCTAGGCCCGGTCGGGCGGTCCCGTGCCGGAGCGGGCGGGACCGACCGGTCGCGTCAGGCGGGGTCGGCGAGCAGGAAGATCTCGACCTGGACGTCGGGATCGTGGTGGTTGGCGCTGAGGAACGCCTCGATGTCGCGACCGGTCGCGGAGCGCACGATCTGGACGTACTCGTCGCGCATGATCTGCTGCAGCTCGCGCCGCTGCACGTGGACGGTGTCCTCGTGCCCCTCCTCGATGAGGGTCTGCTCGATCCTGGTGTAGCCGCCCCGCAGGATCACCACGACGAGATCGCCGTGGTAGTGCGTTCGGGCGCTCTCGGGACCCTTGCCGGAGTAGCGCTTGTGCAGCGCCACGACGCGGTTGGAGATCTCCAGGAGCGGTGATCCCGACGCCTCGGGCGCCGCCCCCGCGGGCGTTGGTACGGCGGCGGAGCCGTCGTCGTGCGCGTCCATTCGCATGAACGATAGCGACGGCCTCGGCTCCCGACGACGCACGGCCGCCCGCCTGGACGCCGGGCTCAGGATTGCGTCCACGCCGCCCGCTGGAGGGGGCGTCCCGGCTAGGCTCCGCCGCGCGTGAGCTTCCGGGCACGCCTGAACCTCTTCTTCCTCTTGCTCGTCGTCGTGCCGCTCGTGGCCGTCGGCGTCGTCCTGCTGCGCACGATCGACGGTGCGGAGCGCGGCAAGGTCGAGGCCGCCCTCGTCTCGGAGGGGCGCGCCGCCAGCGCCCTGCTGGCCGAGCAGACCGAGGAGGCCGGCGCGGTGGCCGCCGACGTGGCCGAGGACCGGACGCTCGCCCAGGCGCTCCGCGAGCGCGACGCCGCGGCGATCCGCGAGCGGGCGGGCGAGCTGCTCGCGCCCGCGACCGACGCCCGGCGGATCCGGCTCGTGCTGCCCGCCCGCGACGGCCGGCCGGCGGTCGCCGTCGAGGTCGGCTCGCCGACCGCGCTGCTGCCGGCGTCGCGGACGCTCGTGGCGTCCGGCGGCGGCGCGCTGGCCCGGATCCAGATCGCGACGATCGGGCCGCGGGCGCTCGCGGTCCGGCTGCGCCGGCTGACCGGCCGCGAGGTGCAGATCCGCGACTTCCCGTCCGGCCGGTTGCTGGCGGGCGAGGATCGCGACACCGGTCGGCTGCCGGCGCCCGGGCGCGTCGGCACCACGGGCAAGGGCGACTGGACCGCGGTCGTGCTGCGTCAGCCCGGCTTCGGCACCGCCCGCCAGGAGGTCGTCCTGCTGGCCAGCGGCACCCAGGTCCGGGCCTCCCGCAGCGATCGCTTCGCGCTGCTCGGCACGCTGGCGCTCTTCCTCGTCCTCGCCGCGCTCGGCGCGCTCGTCGTCTCCCGCTCGCTGCAGCGGCAGGTCGGTGCCCTCCTGGAGGGGGCCCGCCGCTTGGGCCGCGGCGAGTTCGACGAGGAGATCCCGACGAGCGGCACCGACGAGCTGGCCCAGCTGGCCGGTGCCTTCAACGCGATGAGCCAGCAGCTGCGGCGGCGGATCGAGGAGCTCGGCGACGAGCGCGAGCGCCTGCGCTCGGCGATCCGGCGGATCGGCGAGACGTTCGCGGCGAACCTCGATCGCGAGGGCCTGCTGGAGATCGTCGCCAGCGCCGCGGTCGACGCCGTGCGCGCCGACGGCGGCCGTGCGGTCGTCGCGGCGGCCGACGCCCGGGAAGAGGCGCTCGCCGGCTGGAGCGAGGGCCTCGGTCCGCTGCTGGACGCCGCCGAGCAGCGCATCGTCCAGGGGCACGACGGGTTCGTCAGCGACGGCGACCTCCACGGCCTCGCCGTCCCGATGGGGTCGGAGTCCGGGATCCGCGGCTTCGTCGCCGTCGCTCGACGCGGCGAGCCGTTCACCGCCGCCGATGCGGAGGTCGTCGCGTACCTCTCGGGGCAGGCGGCCGTCTCGCTGGAGAACGTCGGGCGTCACGAGGAGGCCGAGCGCGAAGCGCTGACCGACCCGCTGACGGGGCTCGCCAACCGTCGGCGCTTCGACGAGCTGCTGCGGACCGCCGTCGACCGCGCGCAGCGCGACGGCCAGCCGCTGTCGCTGCTCGTGATCGACCTCGACCACTTCAAGTCGATCAACGACCGCTTCGGGCACCAGACCGGCGACGCCGTCCTGCGCGAGGTCGCCTGGGTGCTCCGCGACGGGGTGCGCGGGCTCGACGCGCCCGCGCGGCTCGGCGGCGAGGAGTTCGGGGTGCTGCTGCCCGCGACGGACGCCGAGGGCGCGCTGATGCTCGCCGAGCGCCTGCGCGAGAGCGTGCAGCGGCTGCGGGTCGTGACGGAGGACGGGCAACAGATCTCGGTCACGACCTCGATCGGGGCGGGGACGGTCGGCGGGCTGCGCGCCACGGGGGCCTCGCTGGTGGCCGTCGCCGACGGCGCGCTGTACGAGGCGAAGCGCAGCGGACGCAATCGCACCGTCACCGCTGACGAGAGCGCCGACGCCGGGTAGGCTTCGGCTCGATGGGCGTTCTCGACGACGCGATCCGCGAACACCTCGATCTCAAGCGCCGCCGCGGGGCCGACCCGGTCGACATCGCGCGGCAGGAGCGCGAGGCCCTGGGCCCCGTGACGGCGGGAGAGCTCGAGGACGACGAGCCCGACTGGGGCGAGACGGACGATCCAGAGGTCGGCCACGACCTCGGCATCGCCGATCCCGACGCGACGCAGCTGCTCGAGCAGGTGCCGGTCGAGCCGGCCGTCGTCCCACCGCCTCCCGCGAGCTTCGCCGCCCCGCCCGCCGCGCCGCCCGCGGCCGCCCCGCCGGTCGCCGCGCCGCCCGCCGCGGAGTCCACGACTCCGCCGCCCCCGCCCGTGGCCGTCCCGCCGGCCGCCGCCGCGCCGCCGGCCGTGCCTGCGGCCCC
>JALRCL010000909.1 GCA_023268575.1 Patulibacter sp. | reverse complement strand
TCGCATGCAGGAGATGACGATCTACGGCGTGAGCTTCGACATGGTCGGCAAGCAGCCGATCGTGCTGCTGAAGTGCGTCCAGTCCAACCGGTTCCTCCCGATCTGGATCGGGCACCCGGAGGCGGCGGCCATCCTCATGCGCCTGCAGGGCGCCTCGACGCCCCGGCCGATGACGCACGACCTCATGGTCGACGTGCTCGGCGAGTTCGACGTGAAGTGCGTCCAGGTCGCGGTGACCGAGCTGCGGGACAACACCTTCTACGCGACGATCACGCTGGAGCAGAACGGCCGCGAGGTCGAGATCGACTCGCGACCGTCGGACGCGCTGGCCTTCGCGGTGCGCTGCGGCGCACCGATCTTCGCGGCGGACGACGTGGTCGAGGAGTCGGCGATCGAGTTCGAGCGCTCCGGCGACGAGTCCGACGACGTCGTCGATCGCTTCCGCAGCTTCCTCGACGACGTCTCCCCGGACGACTTCCGCCAGCAGGGCTGACGCGCCTGCGGCCGCCGGCCGCCGCGCCGTTTCACGTGAAACGGCGCAGCGATGCGCTCGCGCTCCCCGGCGGCCGCGGCGACGCGACCCCGGCGGCGGAGCCGCGCTCAGGCGGTGTCGCGGCGGCGCCCCGCCGACGGGCGCAACGGCACGACCGAGCCGCCCTCGCCGGCCCCGGCCGACGGCGGCGTGGCCGGCCGACGGGTGCTCCGCCGGCGACCGCCACCCGAGAGCGAGTCGTAGAGCTCGATCTGCTCGGCCACGACCGAGCCGATCCGGCTGACCCCCTCGCGGATGTCCTCCTCGCCGACGCCGGAGAAGTTGATCCGCATGGAGTGCCCGCCACGGCCGTCGAGGTACGCGCCGCGCCCGGGGACGAAGGCGACGTTGCGGCTCAGCGCCCGCACGAGCAGGTCGGTCGTGTCGAGGAACGCGGGCAGCGTGACCCAGACGAAGAGGCCGCCGCCGGGGCGGGTCCACGTGGCGCCCTCCGGCATGTGGCGCTCGAGCGACTCGAGCATGACGTCCCGCCGCTGCCGGTAGACGTCGGCCTGTCGCTGGACGTGCGTGCGCCAGTCCTCGTCGCGGAAGTAGTAGGCGACGAAGTACTGGCTCAACGACGCGGAGTTCAGGTCGCTGCCGGCCTTGCCGATGACCATCTTCTGCCGAACCGGCCCGGGCGCCACCGCCCAGCCGACGCGGATGCCGGGGGAGAGGATCTTCGAGAGCGTGCCGGCGTAGACGACGAACCGCCCGCCGTCGAGCTCGTAGAGCGTCGGCAGCTGTTCGCCGCCGTCGTAGCGCAGCAGGCCGTAGGGGTTGTCCTCGAGGACGAGGATCTGGCGCTCGTTCGCGATCTCGACGAGCCGCCGACGCCGCTCGAGCGACATCGTCACGCCCGAGGGGTTCTGGAAGGTCGGGATCGCGTAGATGAACTTCGGCGTCCGGCCCTCGCGGTCCAGGCGGTCCAGCGTCTCCTCCAGGACGTCGATCCGCATCCCGTCGTCGTCGACCTCCACCTGCACGAGGTCGGCCTCGTAGGCGCTGAACGTCGGCACGGCACCCGGGTACGTCGGCGCCTCGGCGACGACGACGTCGCCCGGGTCCACGAGCGTCTTGCACATGAGGTCGATGACCTGCTGGCCGCCCGTGGTGACGAGGATCTCGCCGGGGTCGACGCTCATGCCCTCCGCCGCCATGACCTCGGCCAGGCACGGACGGATGTCGGCGATCCCCTCGGTGGGGGCGTACTGCAGCGCCCGGGCGCTGTCGGCGGCCGCCATCTGCGAGAGGACCTTCGCGAGCTGCTCCGGCGGGAAGAGGGTCGTGTCGGCGAGGCCGCCGGCGAGCGAGATGACCTCGGGGCGCTCGGTGAGCGCCATGAGGTCGCGCATGGCCGAGCTCTTCATGACGCGGGTGCGTCCCGCGAAGAGCGCGGTGTACCGCTCGAGGTCGCCCTGCTGGCGCGGCGCCGAGGAACCGGCTGCCGCATCGGCAGCCGGGGCCGAGGCGGTCGGGTCCGGGTCCTCTACAGTCATGCGGCGAACGGTATCGCCACATGACCTACCTCCTCGATCTCCTCCAGGGCCTCGGCGTCGCGGCGGCGGCGGGCGCGAGCCCGTTCCTGCCCCTCGCGGTCGCCTCCGCCGCCGGCCTGCTCCAGCTCGGGGCCGACTACGACGGGACCGACCTCTCGGTCGTCGGGTCGCCCGTCGTGCTCGTCCTCTCGATCCTCCTCGCGGTCGCGGCGCTCGTCCTCCGCCGTCGCCTCGAGCGGCCGCAGGCCGAGCAGGCGCTGCTCGTCCTCGGGGTCGTCGTGGGCGCCGTGGTGACGGGCGCGACGATCGCCGACAACAGCGGCACCTGGTGGCCCGGCCTCCTCGCGGGAGCGGTCGCGGCGCTCGTCTCCGGTCTCGGAGCGCGGTCGCTCGTGCGGCGGACGCGCCAGCGGCTCGACAGCGACGCCCACGGGACCCTCGCGGGCGGCGTCGCCCTCGGCGCGGCGGTCGTCGCCCTGCTGTCGATCGCGCTGCCGCCGCTCGGGCTGATCGCGCTCGTCGGCGGGATCTGGCTGCTCGTGGGCGGTCGCCGGCAGGACACCCGCAAGCACGCCGGGCTGCGCATCCTGCGCTGACCCGCCATGCGGCGCCTCGTCTTCGCGGTCATCGACGGTTGCGGGCCCGAGCAGCTGCGGGCGGCGATCGATGCCGGCCGCGCGCCGGTCCTCGCCCGGATCGCCCGCGACGGGGAGTCGCATCGGTCCGTCGCGGCGTTCCCGTCCGTCACGCCGGTCTGCGCCACCGCCCTGGCGACCGGGGTGCGCCAGGACCGCCACCGGATCCCGTCGATGAACTGGTGGGACCGGTCGCGTGGCCGGTACGTCGAGTACGGGTCGAGCTTCGCGGCGTCGCGCAAGCTCGGGATCGTCCGGCAGCTCGCCGACACCGTCTACCACCTCAACGGCCGCCATCTCGCACCCGAGGTCGAGACGGTCTTCGAGTCGCTCGACGATCGCGGCGTGCGCACCGCCGGCACGACGTTCCTCGTCTACCGCGGCCGGTACCGCCACCAGCTCGCGAAGGGCTCGGCGATGAACCGCGTCGCCTCGACGGTCTTCCGCAAGCCCGTCATGGGCCCGCGGGAGCTCTTCTACGCGGACCTCTTCGCGAGCCGCGAGACCGGCTGCTCGTCGCAGTTCGGCCTGCCGGGCATCCGGGATCAGCACGCGGGCTGCGTCGGGGCGTACCTCGTCGAGCGGGACCTCGTCGACTTCCTCCTCCTCTCGCTGCCCGACAACGACACGCACAGCCACAAGCACGGCCCCGACGCCCAGATCGACTCGATCGCCGCCGCCGACGAGCAGCTCGCGCGGATCGCCACGGCCGCGGGTGGCTTGGACCGGTTCCTCGAGCAGTGGGGCGTCGTCGTCGCGTCGGACCACGCCCACGCCCTCGTCGAGCGCCGTGGCGAGCTGCGGCCGGCGTTCGAGCCGTTCGGGATCGTGCGCCCGGGCGGCCCGCGCAAGGGCGACCGGATCGCCTACTGCCCGGCCTCGCGGTCGGCGAGCGTCTACGTCCTGGACCGCGCGCAGCGCGCCGACCTCCTGCCCGAGCTCGTCGCGGCGGGGCGCGACGGTGACGGCGTCGAGCTCGTCGTCTGGCGCGACGGCGACGAGGGCGTGATCGCCTCGGGACCGGAGGCCGCCGTCGCGGGCGAGCTGCGCTTCCGCCCCGGGGGACCCGTCGCCGACACGCGTGGCGGCACCTGGGAGGTCCGCGGCACCCTCGACCTCGTCGGGGCGGCGATCGAGGGCGGCGTCCTGCGCTCGGACTCCCACCCCGACCCGCTCGGCCGATGCTGGTCCGCGCTGACCTGCGTGAACTCCGGCGACGTCCTGCTCTCCGCCGCGAAGGGCGTCGAGTTCCCCGACTGGGGCGACGTCGACCACGTCGACGCGGGCAGCCACGGCTCGCTGCGCGCCGAGGACTCCGTTGGCGTGCTGCTCGCCCACGGACTCGACGGCCGCAGCCGGCCCGGCCTGCCGGCCCGCGAGGGCGCCACGACCTGGTCGATCGAGGACCCGGTCCCCCTGATCCTCGAGCACTTCGCGGCCCAGGCCGATGTGCGCGCGCCGGCGGCCGGGAGCCCATCGGCGTGAGCGCCGCGACCCGTCTCGGGATCGTCGTGGCGCTGCTGCTCGCGGCGCTGGTGGCCGTCGCGGGCCCCGCCGTCGCTCAGGGGACCGGCACCACGCCGGCCGGCGGCACGACGACGACCGTCCCCGGCGTGCCGGTCCTCGACACGCGCGCCGGCTCGACCGACCCCAACGGCGTCGAGTCGCCCGGCGATCGCGACGTCGCGCCCGCCGGCCACCGGCTGAGCCCGCGGCAGGCCGAGGCGATCGCGCGCGCCGACCCGAAGGCTCGGAAGGTGCGGCGGGGGACGAAGGGCAGCTACGACAGCATCTTCCTCAAGGGCAAGGACCGCTGGCAGCTCTCGATCTACGCGCCGGGCAAGCCGCTGCGCGAGATCGGGCAGGTCATCGTCAGCGACGCCTCGGGGCGGGTGACCGAGTCCTGGGACGGCCCGTACGTCGCGTGGACGATGGCCCGCGGGTACGACGGCGCGTTCGGTCGCTCGATCACGAATCCGTGGCTCTGGGGCGTCCTCACGATCCTCTTCCTCCTCCCGTTCGTCGGCGTCCGGCCGCTGCGCGGACCTCCGGTGCCGCTCCTGCTGCTCGCCGGCTTCGCGGTCCCGCTGGCGGCGTTCAACAACGCGCGCCTGGACATCGCGGTCCCGACGTCGTTCGCGCTGCTCGTGGCGCTGCTGCTGTGGGCGGCGACGAAGGGCCTGCGTCGCCCGCGGGACCCCGACCGGTCCCGGGACGTCGTCGTCGGCGTCCCGCTCGTCCTGCTGCTCCTCGCCGGGCTGGCCCTGCTCGTCTTCCGCGGCGTCCTGAGCGTCGTGGACGGCAACGTCATCGACGTGGGCTACGCGGGCGTCGTAGGCGCGGACCTCCTCGGCAAGGGCCAGGCCGTCTACGGCAACTTCCCGAAGGGGATCGAGGCCGGTGACACGTACGGCCCGATCAACTACCTCGCGTACCTCCCGTTCGAGCAGCTCTGGCCGTGGAGCGGCCGCTGGGACGACCTGCCGGCCGCGCACGCGGCGGCGGTCGCCTTCGACGCCCTGGCCGCGGGCCTGCTGTACCTCGTCGGGCGCCGCCAGGAGGCCGATCCGCGCGCGGGTCGCGGTCGCGGCGTGCTCTACGCCTACCTCTGGCTCGCGTGCCCGTGGACGGCCTACTGCCTCTCGAGCAACGCCAACGACGCGCTCGTCGCCGCCGGCCTGGCGCTGCTGCTGCTCGTCGGCACCCGGCCCGTCGCTCGCGGCATGGCCGCGGGCCTCGCCGGCGCCGCGAAGGTCGCGCCGCTGGCGCTCGTGCCGCTCCTGGCCACCCGCCACCCCGTCGCGTCGACGGTGCGCCACGACCACCGCGGACCGCGGCTCTCGCCCCTCGCGTGGGCCGCGTTCGGCGTCGGGATCCTCGTCGTCGTGGTCCCGGCGACGCTCGTGGTCCTCGACGGGGCGTCCCTCCGCCTGCTCTACGACCGCACGATCGGCTACCAGGCCGGCCGCGAGGCGCCGTTCATGCCGTGGGGGTTCTACGACTGGGTGCCGGACGCGGCCACGACGGTGGCCCGCGTGCTGGCGGTCGGCTTCGCGCTGCTCGTGGCGCTGCTGCCGCGCCGCCACGACCTCACCGGCCTGGCCGCGACCGCGGCCGCCGTGCTGCTCGCGCTCCAGCTCTCGACGGAGTACTGGTTCTACCTCTACCTCGTGTGGCTCGTGCCGTTGCTGCTCGTCGGGGCGCTCGGCGACCGCACGCTCCGCTGGGTCGGGACCCGCAGCACCACGGCGCCGCCCGAGCGCCCCCACGGCCCGGTACCGCGCGAGGACGCCCCCTGGGCGCAGGACGCGCCCGCGCGACCCTCGACCTGAGGACCCGAGCCCTGCGTGCCCGCGGCGACCGGATCGGGGTCCGCCCCGGAACGCGCCTCGGGTGCCGGACCCGCCGGCGCCGAGGTCAGGCCGACGGCAGCAGGGGCGAGCGCTGGATCGGCACGATCTCCGTCGCCCGTCGCCCGTCGGTGCGCACGAGCGCGGCGCAGACCCAGGGATCCCCGGTCGCGGTCTCGAACCGCACCGGCAGGCGGGTGCGCATCGACTCGATCGCCTGCTCGCGGCGCACCCCGATCACCGACTCGCGGGGCCCGCACATGCCGACGTCGGTCATGTAGGCGGTGCCCTTCGGCAGCACGCGGGCGTCCGCGGTCGGGACGTGCGTGTGCGTGCCCAGGACGGCCGTCGCGCGCCCGTCGAGCTCCCACCCGAGCGCCACCTTCTCGCTCGTGGCCTCGGCGTGCACGTCGACGAGGAGCAGGTCGACGCCGCGGCGCTGGAGCTTGTCGACCTCGACCTCGGCCTGGGCGAACATCACGCGCCCGGGGTCGAGGTAGAGGTTGCCCATGAGGTTCAGCACGCCGAGCCGCACGCCGTCGCGCTCGACGATGCAGCTGCCGTGGCCGGGGTGCGTGGCGAGGTAGTTCGCCGGCCGGACGATCGCGTCCGTGTCGTCGAGGTACGACCAGACCTCGCGCTGCCGGAACGCGTGGTTGCCGAGCGTGATCGCGTCGACGCCGAAGCCGAACAGCTCGTCGGCGAGCCGGGACGTGATGCCCACGCCGCCGGCGATGTTCTCGCCGTTGACGACGACGAACGTCGGCTCGAAGGTCTCGCGGAGCTCGGGCAGCGCGGCGCGCACCGCCGCGCGACCGGTCGCGCCGACGACGTCACCGAGGAACAGCACCGACGGTCCGGAGGCCATCGGGCGAGTCTGCCACGCGACGTCGCGACCGCCGCCCCTCGTGGGCGCGGGCGTCGCGCCGGAGCGTCGCCCCGCCTACGATGCGCGCGTGACGTCGGCCGCCGAGGACCCCGCCGCGCCCGCCGCGGCGTCCCCGCCGGTCCTGCGCGCCACCGGGCTCACGCGCCGCTACCGCGACCGCGTGGCGCTCGACGACGTCGGGCTGGAGGTCGCCGCGGGCGAGATCGTCGCGCTGCTCGGACCCAACGGCGCGGGCAAGACGACGCTCCTGTCGCTGCTGGCGGGGCTGCAGCAGCCCGATGCGGGCGACGTGGGGCTGCCTCCCCGCCAGGTCGGCTGGATCCCGCAGCAGCCCGCGGTCTACCGCCGGCTCACCGTCCGCGAGAACCTCGAGCTGTTCGCGCGCCTGGACGGCGTGCCGGACGCGGCGGCCCGGGTCGAGCGGATGCTCGTCGAGGCCGACCTCGTCGATCGCGCCGACGATCGCGTGGGCGACCTCTCCGGCGGCGGGCAGCAGCGCGTGAACATCGCGGTCGGCCTGCTGGCCGATCCACCCGTCGTCCTGCTCGACGAGCCGTCCAGCTCGCTGGATCCGCGCCAGCGCGAGCGGATGTGGCGCTTCCTCACCGGGCTGGCGCGCGACGGGCGGGCCCTGCTCTCCTCGACCCACGACGTCGGCGAGGCCGAGCGGTACGCGGACCGGATCGTCGTCCTCGTCGGCGGGCGGGTCGGCTTCACCGGCACGCCGGCGGCGCTCGCCGCGACCGCGGGCGGCGACCTGCTCCGCGCGTTCGTCGACCTCGTCGAGGCGGGGGAGGCGGACGCGTGAGCCGGCTCCTGGTCCCGCTCCTGGCCAAGGACGCCCGCGTCCTGCGCCGGTCGCCGCTGCTGCTCGGCCTGCTCGTCGTCTATCCGTTGCTCGTCGCCCTGCTCCTCGGCCTCGCGCTCTCGCGCGGGCCGTCGTCGCCGACGGTCGTGCTCGTCAACGAGGTCCCGGAGGGGCGCAACACGGTCGACCTCGCCGGCGAGCAGCTCGACGCACGCACCTACGCGCTGCGGCTGCTCGAGGGCACCGACGTCGAGAGCGTCGCGACCCGCGAGGAGGCGGTGCGCCGGGTGCGCGACGGCGACGCCGCCGGCGCGATCGTCATCCCGCCCGACACCGTCGACCGGCTGCGGGCGGTCCTGTCCCTGCGCGGCGAGAAGACCCTGCCGACGCTCGAGGTGCTGACGAACGACACCGACCCGGTCCGCGCGGAGGCCCTGCGCACCCTGATCAGCGCGCGGCTCGGCGACGCGAACGCCGAGATCAGCCGGCGCCTGATCGAGGTCGGCGGTGGATACCTCGGCGTCCTGCTGCAGGGCGGCAACCTGTCGGTCCTCGGGTTGCGCGGCGACATCCTCGGCCTGCGCGGCGCCAGCGAGATCCTCCAGCGCACCGCCGGATCGCTGCCCGCCGGGAGCCAGCGCGACGACGTGCTGCGCGTCCAGCGCTTCGCGCAGCTCGCCGTCGAGAACCTCGGCTTCACGCCCGCGATCCTCCAGTCGATCGCCGACCCGATCCGGGTCAAGCGCACGAGCGTCACCGGTCCCGCCGTCGACCTGGAGACGTACGCCGGCGCGGTCGCGGCGGCGGTCTCGCTGCTGCTCGTCGCGGTGCTCCTCGGCGCCGGTCTCGTGGCGCTGGAGCGCGAGGAGCGCA
>JALRCL010001032.1 GCA_023268575.1 Patulibacter sp. | reverse complement strand
GGCATGGCCACCGCCCGTTCGATGGCCGTCTCGATCATCGGCGTCACCGCCATCTCGATGCTCGGCACGCTGGTGTTCTGGGGCGCAAATTCCCGGATCCCGATCGGATGACCCCCCGCGTCGACACCGATCGGCCCGCGGC
The DNA here is from genome assembly GCA_023268575.1 of Patulibacter sp. Classification (GTDB taxonomy): domain Bacteria; phylum Actinomycetota; class Thermoleophilia; order Solirubrobacterales; family Solirubrobacteraceae; genus Patulibacter. The sequence continues at coordinate 7,003 of JALRCL010001032.1, read as the reverse complement.
CGACGAGCACCGGACGCGGGCGACGCGGGCGCGCCGGGTGGCGGTCGGCGGCCTCGTCGCGGTCAGCGCGGCGGCGGCGCTCATCGTCACCGGCGTGCTCGGCGACGGCGACGGCCGGCGCCTCGACGCGCTCTTCGCGTCGACGAACGGCCTCGTCGAGGGCGCGAAGGTCCAGGCCGGCGGCGTCGACGTCGGCACCGTCGAGCGGATCCGCCTCGACGCCGAGCGACCGCGCGTCACGCTGCGCCTGGACGACGGGCGCGTCGTGCGCCGCGGCGCCCGGGCTGACATCCGGCTCGTCTCGCTCAGCGGGCAGCTCAACCGGGTCGTGGCGATCGAGGACGGCCCGGCCGGCGCGCCCGCGCTGCGCGACGGCGCCACGCTCGGCCGCGCGAGCACGGACCAGCCGGTCGAGGTCGAAGACGTCCTCTCGACGCTCGATCCCGCGACCCGCGCCGACGTGCGGGCGATCCTCCGCGGCGCTCGCCGCGCCACCGACGGCCGCGGACCGGCGCTCGCCGCCTCGCTGCGCCGAGCGCAGCGGGGCCTGCGGGCGACGAGCGACGTGCTCGGCGACGTGACCGCCGACGGCGCCGCGCTACGCGACGTCGTCGCGAGCACCGCGAAGGTGACGCGCAGCCTCGCCGCCGCGCCTGGCACGACCGGTGCCGCGGTCGACGCGCTGGCGGGTGCGCTCGGGGACGCCGCCGCGGAGCAGGAGGCGGTGCGCGCGACCCTCCGCGAGCTGCCGAGCGGCCTGCGCGCCCCGCGCGCGACGCTCGCGCGCCTCGACCGGCAGCTGCCCGCGCTGCGCCGGCTCGTCGCGAACGCCGGTCCGGCGGTCCGGGCCGGCCGGGCGATCGCGCCCGAGGCGCGCGAGGCGCTCGACGGCGCCGCACCGGTCGTGAGCCAGGCGCGGCGGCTCACCGCCGACGGCCCGGCCCAGCTGCGCGCCCTCGTGCCGCTGCTCGACGAGGCTCGACCGCTGCTGGCCGAGCTGCGCCCGGCGCTCGAGCGCGGCGGACCGATCCTCGACGAGGCCCGCGTCCGGATGCCGGACTTCTTCTCGTTCTTCTCGAACTGGGCGGACTTCACGAGCAACTACGACGCCAACGGGCACGGCGCCCGCGTCGGGCTGATCCTGCCGCCGGTGCCCAACCGCGTCGCCTCCCCGGACGGGCAGGCGGCCGGGCACCTCGAACGGCCGTTCCTGCGCGTCCCCGGATCGCTGCAGGGCGAGCCGTGGACCGGCTACCGCTCCTCGTTCGTCAGCCCGACGGGGGCCACGCCGGCCGCGACCCGCCCGCCCCTGCGCGAGGTGCGCCCGTGAGCGCCGGCACCTCCCGCCGCCGCGTCGGCCTCGCCGGGGCGCTCGTGCTCGTCGCCGCGCTGGCGATCGGGCTGCTCGCCGCCGTCGCGGTCGACCGGCTCGTCCGGGGCAGCGAGGGCCCGCGCGTCGCGCTGGAGTTCCGCGACGCCCGCGGTCTCGTGCCCGACGCCGACGTGCTCGTCGCCGGGGCGAAGGCCGGACGCGTCGAGCGGATCGCGCTGACCGACGCCGGGACCGCCCGGGTCACCGTGCGGCTGCACGACGACGTGCCCGCCCCGCGACGCGACGCGACGGCCGCGATCCGCCCGGCGGACCTCCTCGGCGACGTCGTGCTCGACCTCTCGCTCGGCCGCGACCGCGCGCCGCTCGCCGGGCCGCTGCCGGTCGCCCGGACGGTGAACGCGCCGCGCTTCGAGGAGCTGCTGGAGACCTTCGACGGCCCGACCCGCGACGGCCTGCAGGCGCTGCTCGTGGAGGGCGGGCGCGCGCTGACCGGCCGCGGCGAGGACCTGTCGGCGGCGCTCGTGGCCCTGCGCCCCGCGCTGCAGGCCGGCGACCGCGTCCTGCGCGAGCTCGACGCCCAGGACGACGCCCTCGGCCGGGTCGTCGCGAGCGCCGAGCGCAGCGTCGGCGCCCTCGCCGCCACGAGCGGCGACGGCGAGCGGGCCCTCGAGGCGCTCGACGCCCGCCTGCGGACCGTCGCGCGAGCGGCCGACGACGGACGCCTCGCCAGCGGGATCGCGGGCCTGCCCGGGACGGTCGCGCGACTGCGCGGGGCCGCCGATGCGCTGACGACCTCCGCCGGACGCCTGCGCCCCGTCGCCGCCGACCTCGCCGCGCTGGCGCCCGGGCTCGCCGAGAGCGCCCGACGGATCCGACCGTTCCTCGCGACGACGAGCCGCGCCACCCGCGACCTACGCCCGGCGCTGCGCCAGGTCGGCACGCTCCTGGCCGAGGGCGGCCCGACGCTCGCGGCGCTCACGAGCGGCCTGCGGACCGGCGAGGCGATCGCCCCCGACCTCGCCCGGTTCCTCGCCGTCGCCGAGGAGGCCGCCCCCGCCACGGCGCGCGGCTTCTTCGTGAACTTCGCCGACCAGGGCGCGGAGGGCGGCCGGCAGCCCCTGGACCCGACCGCCGACCCCGCCCGCAACTACTGGCGCGGCGCGGCCGTCTTCTCGTGCGAGGCGTTCGGCGTCCCGATCCGCCCGAACTGCCTCGCGGACGCGTTCGCGCCCCGCAGCCGCGCCGGAGGCCGCAGGTGACGACCCGTCCCGTCAGCGGCCGCAGTCGCCGCGCCCGCGCGGCCGACCCCGCGCGGCGTCGGCGCCGCGACGCGCTCCTCGGCACCCTCGTCGTGGCGCTCGTCGCGATCGTCGCCTGGCTCTCGACCGTCGCGATCGACGGCGGGCCGTTCTCCGATCCCTACGCGATCCGCGTCGCGGTGCCCGCCGGCGCGCCGCTCCTGAAGGACGGCGACGAGGTGAAGATCGCCGGGCAGCGCGCCGGCACCGTGCGACGCGTCGAGCGCGGCCCCGACGGCGGGCCGCTGGCGACGCTCGAGCTCGACGACGGTCCCATCGGCGCGGACGCGACGGCCCGGGTGCGCCTGCGCGGGGTCGCGGGGGCCGTCTACGTCGAGCTCGACCCCGGCACGACCGACGGCCCGCGGCTCGTGGACGGGGCGACCCTGCGCACGCCGGTGCGCGCGGCCGTCCAGCTCAGCGACGTCGCCGCGACCTTCGACGCCACGACCCGCCGTGCGGTCCAGCGCACCGTCGGCGCGTTCGGGCGCGGCCTGCGCGCCGGCGAGGGCGGCGCGCGGCTCAACGCGACGCTCGCGGAGCTGCCCGGGACCCTGCGCGCCCTGACGTCGATCGTCGCCGCCGCCGTGCCCCGCGAGGGCGCCCTGCGCCGCATGCTCGACGATGCCGACGGCGTGCTCCGCGCGCTCGACCCCGCGGCGCTGCGGACGCTCGTGCCCGCCGCCCGGGCGACGCTGGAGGCCCTGCCGGACGCCGAGCTCGACGCGACCCTCGCAGCGCTCCCGGGCACCCAGGCGCGGATCGACCGCACGCTGCCCGGCACGACGCGCCTGCTCGACGAGGCCGGTCGCACGGCCGAGGACCTCCGCCCGACGACGGCCGCGCTGCGCACCGCGCTGCCGACGGTCCGGCGGGTGCTCGGCCGCGACGAGGACGTGCGCCGCTTCGCCGCGCTCGCCGACCGCGCCACCCCGGTGCTCGCCGCCGCCACGCCGGTGCTGCGCGACGCGCGCCCGGCCGCCGCCCTGCTGCAGCCGCTCGCCGCGCCGCTCGGGCCGCTCTCGTCCTTCCTCGTGCCGTACCGCGAGGACATCGTCGAGGCGGTCACGGGCTTCACCCGCTGGGGCGACTTCCGCTTCGACGACGGCCAGGCGAAGGGCTCCCGCGCGGTGCGCTTCTCGATGGTGCTCACCTGCCACAACGGCCGCGACCCGTACCCGGCGCCCGGTGCCGCCTCGAAGGAGCGCACGCCGTGCTGAGCCGGCCCCCCCGCCGCGAGGACCCCGAGCGCGCGGCGCGGCGCCGCGCCGCCCAGGCCGGCCACGCGCCCGACGCGACCGTCCTGCCGTCCCGCCGGCGCCTCGCCGTCCGGGGCGCCGTGGCGCTGCTCGTGCTCGCCGCGGTCGTGCTGATCGGCTGGCAGCGGCCGAACCCCTTCTCCCGCGACCTCGTCGTCCGCGCCCAGGTCGAGGACGCGTCGGGACTGCGCCCCGGCAGCGAGGTCCGCGTCGCCGGGAGCGCCGCGGGCGAGGTCACCGACGTCCGAGCGCTCGGCGGCGCCGGCCGGGGTCGCGTCGAGCTGACCCTCCACGTCGACCGCGACGCGGGACCGATCCGCGCGGACGCGACGGTGGCGGTCTGGCCGCGCCTGGCCTTCGAGGGCACCTCGTACGTCGAGCTCGGTCCGGGATCGTCGCGCGAGGGCCTCGGCGACCGCCCGATCGGGGTCGAGCGCACGACGGTCTACGTCCCGATGGACCGCGTGCTGCGCCTCGCCGACGGCCCGACGCGCGCCGCGATCCGCGCGGACGCCGCCGGCCTCGCGCGCGCCTCGGACGCGACGACGAGCGACGCCGTCCGCGCGACGGTCGGGCGGGCCCCGTCCCTGCTGGCCCGGACCGCCCGGGTCGCGGCCGCGGCGCGCGGGCCGAAGGCCGGCGGCCGCGCGCTGCGACGGGCCGTGGCCGGTCTCGCCCGCACCGGCGACGCCGTCGCCGACCGCTCCGCCGACCTCGTGCCGCTCCTGCGCGACGCGACCTCCACCGCCCGCGCGGCACGCGGCGACGGCGCCCTGCGCGCGACGCTCGCGGCGCTGCCCGCGAGCCTGCGGGCCGTCCGGCAGGGCTCCGCGGACGCCGACGTGACGCTCGCGCGCCTCGACGGGCTGACCGGCGACCTGCGCGCCGGGCTGCCGGACGTCGGCCCGACGCTCGAGCGGGCGCGCCCGACGACGCGGCGCGTCGCACGCATCGCGCGGGTCGCGAACCCCTGGGTCCGCGACCTGCGCGGCGCCCTGCGCGACGGCGCCGCGTCCGCCGGCGACGCGCAGCGACTGGCCGCGACGCTGCGCCCCGTCGCGCGGCGTCTCGACGGCTCGCTGCTGCCGGCGCTCGAGCGGCCGACGCCGACGCTGAAGCTCCCGTCCTACCTCGCGTTCCTGAACATGTTCGCCGGCGGCGGCGGCGCCTCTCGGGCCTTCCAGCGGCCGGGCCAGTCGTCGCTGGGCGACGGCCACTTCATGCGCTTCGGCATCCGCTTCCTCACCGGCATCGGCGCGCCGCTGCCGCCCTGCGGCGACGTCCGGGCGGCGAACCCCCAGATCGCCCAGCTGCTCTCGAGCCTGGAGCTCTGCACCCCGTGAGCGCCGACCACCGCCACCTCGAGCTCCCGGCGCGACGCGCCCGCGTCGCGTCGCGCACCGCCGGTGGCGTGCTGCCGCCCCTCGGCCGCACGCTGCTCGTCGTGCTCGTGCTCGTCGGCGTCGCGCTCGTCGGCTGGACGCTGGCCCTCAACGAGCGCTGGCCCTTCGCGCAGGACGGCGCGCGGCTGACGCTCGCCTTCGACGACGGCGGAGGCCTGCGCGGTGCCGACGGGTCGCTCGTGACCGTGGCCGGCGTGGCGTCCGGACGGGTGCTCGGCGTCGAGCACGAGGGGGGCCGCGCGATCGCGCGGATCCGGCTCGACGACGACGCGCTGGGGAAGGTCCGCGAGGGCGCCCGCGCGATCGTCCGCCCGCGCTCGCAGCTCGGCCAGCTCGTCGTCGAGCTCTCGCCCGGCCCCCGCGCCGGCCGCCCCCTGCGCGCCGGCGACCGGATCCCCGCCTCGCGGACCGCGGCCAGCGTGCCCGCCAGCCGCGTCGTCTCGACGCTCGACGCCGACACGCGCACGTCCCTGCAGCTCCTCATCGGCGAGCTCGCGGCCGGGATCGGGGACGCGCGCGGCAGCGCCCTGGCCGCTGCGCTGCGCGACCTCGAGCCGGTCGCGCGCAACACGGACGGGGTGCTCGGCGCGCTCGACCGCCGCCGGTCGCTCCTGACGCGGCTCGTCGGGCACCTCGACGTCCTCTTCACCGCCTCCGGGCGCCATGACGAGGAGCTGCGCCGCGCGATCGCCTCCGCCCGCAGCACGCTGACGGTGACGGGCCGGCAGTCGGCGGCGCTGCGGCGCACGGTCGCCGCGCTGCCCGGCACGCTGCGCAGCACGCGCGCGGCGGTGACGGCGTTCGGCGACCTCGGCACGGACCTGAACCCGGCGCTGCGGCGCCTGCGGCCCGTGGCGCGCGAGCTGCCGGCGACGCTGCGCGCCGTGCGCACTGCGCTGCCGTCGCTCGACGCGACGCTCCGGGACGCGGCGCAGGCCGTGGCGCGCAGCGACCGCGCCGCGGCCGGTGCCGCGCAGACGGCGGCCGTCCTGCGGACCTCGGCGCCCGCCCTGCAGCCCGCGGCGGAGCGCGTCGACCCGACGCTCGCGCCGATCGACCGCCACGCGGACGGCATCGGCCTGCTCGGCGAGCGCTTCAGCGGCATCTTCTCGACGGCCGACGCGAACGGCACGCTCCTGCGAGGACTCGGGTTCTTCGAGACCTTCAACCCCGCGAACTTCGGCTTCGGGGCGAGCGCCCGGTCCGGCGCCGGACGGGAGCGGGCGGCCGACCAGGTCGTCCGGGCCTCCCTCCGGGCCTGCCGCGAGAACGGCTTCGCATGCCTCCTGCCGTTCCTCGTCCCCGGGCTCCAGGACGCGGCCGCGCGGAGCGCCTCCGGCCTCGTTCCGGACGCGAGCGGCGGCGCTGTCGCCCGGTCCGGCGCGACGGCCGACGGCACCCGGCGGGCGACGACCGGCGGCGGGCGGCCCGCGACGGGTGCCGATCCCGCCGCGAGCCCGGCCGGCACGGTGCGACGGGGCGCGCAGGACGACCGCACCGCCGCCGCGCAGCGCGCCCTGTCGACCCTCCTGGGAGGCTCCCGATGAGCCCGCGCGCCACCCGCGGCGGCCTGCTGCTGCTCGCCGGCTTCCTGGCCCTCGCGACCGCGATCTTCCTCGTGCTCGGGGCGCGCTTCGGCGGCCCGGCGATCCGGGTGTCCGAGCCGTTCCTCCTGCGAGCGTCGCTGCCCGACAGCCAGGGCCTGACCGT
>JALRCL010001019.1 GCA_023268575.1 Patulibacter sp. | reverse complement strand
GAGCGGCAGCCGGCCGTCCTCGCCCGTCAACCGCGCGCGGCGCACGCAGACGGTCAGCCCGGCGACCGCGACGGCCGCGCCGGTCGCGGTCACCGGCGCCGCGAGGAAGCCCTCAGGGATGTGCACGCGGGCCCTCCGCATCGAGGGTGGCCGAGGCCCGCGGGCCCGGTGCGTCCGGCCCCTGCGGGCCCGGATCGGGTGCCGCCGGGGCCGGGTCTGCCGAGGCCCGTGGGACGGACGCGGCGCGGGGCGCTCCCGGGGCCGCGGGAGCGCGGCCCGGAGCGGCGCCGCGTGGGGCCAGCGGCGCGACCGAGCCGGTCTCCGCCACGGTGCGCGCCTCGCCGCCGGCGAACCAGTCGAGGTCGATCGCGGCGACGTCGCCGATGACGAACGTCACCGGCGGGGCGAGGCGCGGAGGCAGGGCCTCGAGCGTCCCGCGGATCGTCTGCTGCTCGCCGGTCCGGCTCGCGGCGCTGATCGCCGCGACCGGCGTGTCCGGCGCCATCCCGGCGGCGAGCAGCCAGCCGGCGATCCGGCGGATCCGCGAGCGCCCGGTGAGCACGACGATCGTGCCGCCGAGGCGCGCCAGCGCGTCCCAGTCGACCTCGCCCGGGTACTCCGGGTCGGTGTTGCCGGCGAGGACCGTCACGACGCGCGAGCGCTGCCGGACGTGCACGGGGATGCCGGCGAACGCCGGTGCGGCGAGCCCGGCGCTGACGCCCGGCACGACGGTGAACGGCACGCCGGCGGCGGCGAGCGCCAGGGCCTCCTCGCCGCCCCGGGCGGCCACGAACGGGTCGCCGCTCTTCAGGCGCACGACCTCGCGGCCGCTGCGGCCGAGCTCGACGAGCAGCGCGTCGAGCTCGTCCTGCTCGAGCGCGGGCGCGCCGGGACGCTTGCCGACGAGGATCCGCTCCGCGTCCGCGGGGGCGAGGTCCGCGATCGGATCGCTCGAGGGGCGGTCGGTGACGACGACCTCGGCCCGGCGCAACAGCGCGACGGCGCGGACGGTGAGCAGCTCGGGATCGCCCGGCCCGGCGCCGACGAGGTGGACCGTCATGCCCGCGGGACCGTAGCGGACGGGCCCGCCCGCGGCCCCTTCCGGAGCTCCGGCGGCGTGGGCGGGGAGGACCCCGGCACCGAACATCCGTCCGTTCCGGTGGCGTCGCGCTCCAGGCGGGTCGCGGGCGGGCCGACCGCGAGCGGAGATGGATCGCGCGACCCGCATGGACTTCGGGCTGGCCGGAGCCGTTGGACTGACCCTCGCGGTCGGGACGCTGGCGCTCGGCTTCGCCTTCGTGCCCGGCGGCGGACCCTCGGGCCAGGTCGACGTGGCGGCGAGCGATCCGCACTCCCGGCTGCTGCAGCTCGTGGACGCCGTCGAGCGCGCTCCGCTGCGTCGCGGCCCGGCCGGGCCGGCGGCGTCGGGCGGCACGACGCCGGATGCCGGCGGTCCCGCGCGGTCCGGCGCCGGTGACGCCCCGGACGCCGGCGGCGACTCGGACGGCGACGGCGCGCCCCACGGGGGCGGTGCGCGG
>JALRCL010001017.1 GCA_023268575.1 Patulibacter sp. | reverse complement strand
AGGTCCGGCTCGTCACGGGCACCTTCATGGAGGTCCGCTCGGCCCCGCGCGCGCTGGCGATCGGGATCGACCTCTACCTCGTCGCCGTGCTCGCGGCGCTCGTCCTCCTGTACCTCGAGGCATGACCGCGCGCCGCCCCGTCCTCCCGCTGTCGCGGACGCTCGTCGCGGGCTCCTGCGCCCTCGTGCTGACCGCCTGCGGCGGCGGCACCGGCGACGAGGACGCCTACGTGACGCGGATGGAGCGCGGCTGCCGCGACCTCGCCGGCGTCGGCGCGACCTACCAGCAGGCGCTGGCGACCGCCGCGCGCGGCGCCGAGCTGCTCGACGACCGCGAGGTCGTCGGCCGGGTCCGCGGACCGGTCCGCGCCCTGCTGACGGACACCGCGCGCGCCTACGACGCGCTGCTGGACGCGCCGGCGCCCGAGCGCTGGCGCCGCTTCCAGGACGACTTCCGCGAGCGGCTCGGGCGCGTGACGCCCGCGCTGCGCGACGCCGGCCGGCGGATGGCCGAGGCGCGCGATCGCGACGACGTGCAGCGCGCCACGGCGACGCTCTCCCGCCTGGGCGGCGATCGGCCGCTCCAGGTCCCCGACGACCTGCTCGAGCGCGCACCCGCGTGCCGGGCCCTCACCGAGGTCACGGCCCGATGACGACGACGACCCGCAGCCACCACGAGGAGGACCGCGCATGAGCACCGCGTCGAGGACGGTCCGGATGCCCGGCTTCGTGACGGAGGCGGGGGCGATGATGCACCTTGCGTTCACGGTGCCGGTGCGCGCGCTGCGCCCGCCGTACGTCTACGGGCCGGAGCTCGTGGAGCAGTTCCGCTTCGCGGCGAAGCTCTGCTTCTTCCCGATGATCATCACGTCGTTCGCGTTGTCGTTCGGGCCGGCGGGGATCCAGGCGGTGAACTTCCTCGGGCTGTTCGGCGCGCTGGACCGGATGGGCGGCCTGTACGTCCTGATCGTCGTGCGGTTCTTCGCCCCGCTGGTGACCGCGATCGTCGTCGCGGGGGTTGCGGGGACGGCGATCTGTGCCGACCTCGGGGCCCGGAAGGTGCGGGAGGAGCTGGACGCGCTCTCGGTGCTCGGCGTCGATCCGATCAAGTCGATCGTCGCTCCGCGCCTGATCGCGATCGTGCTCGTCTGCCTGCTGGGCAACGTCCTGGCGCTGCTGGCCGGCGTCCTCGGCGCGATCGCGGTGCTCTACCAGAACCACGCGCCGCTGGGCCCGTTCTTCTCGGCGTTCTTCAACACCGCCACGCCGGTCGAGCTCGCGGGCTCGTTCATCAAGTGCGCGATCTACGGCGTCGCGATCGCGGTGGTCTGCTGCTACAAGGGCCTGGAGACGAAGGGTGGGGCCGAGGGCGTCGGGCGCTCCGTGAACCAGGCCGTCGTCGTCGCGTTCCTCGCGATCGGGGCGATCGACTACGCGTTCACGCAGTACCTCCTGGCGACGAACCCGATCCTCTCGAAGGTCCGCTGATGTCGGCCGTCGGACGGGTCCCCGGACAGCGGGCGCTGAACCGCGTGCGCGACACGACGCTCGCCTTCGGCGACGCCGCGAAGTTCTCCGGCGACGCCCTGCGCGGGGTCTTCAGCGGCCGCGTGATGCGCTACGGCGGAGAGGTCCTGCGCCAGGCGTCGATCCTCGTCACCGGGTCGGTGGTGATCATCTTCGGGATGGTCTTCGCCCTGGGCCTCGTGGTGGGGATCCAGGGGTCCTACGCGGCCCAGCAGGTCGGCGCGCCGTCGGTCGCGGGCGCGTTCGCGGCGATCGCGGATCTGCGCGAGATCGGCCCGTACGCGTTCGGGTACATGATGGCCGCGAAGGTCTCGACCGGGTTCGTCGCGGAGATCGGGACGATGAAGATCACCGACGAGGTCGATGCCCTGGACGTCATGGGGATGGACTCGCTCGTGTATCTCGCGAGCACCCGGATCCTCGGCGCCCTGATCGTCGTGCCGTTCGTCTACACGGCGGCGCTGATCGTCTCGTTCGCCGGGTCGTTCCTCGCGGTCGTCGTCCAGCTCGGGCAGGTCTCCGCCGGCGGCTACCTCGAGCTGTTCTGGAAGTTCCAGTCGCCTCAGGACCTCGTCTTCTCGTTCGCGAAGGGGATGATCATGACCGTCTTCCTCGTGCTCGTCGGGTGCTACTACGGCTACCGCGTGCGCGGCGGACCGGTCGAGGTCGGACGGGCGACGGCGCGGGCGATGGTCATCAACCTCGTCGGCATCCACG
>JALRCL010000932.1 GCA_023268575.1 Patulibacter sp. | reverse complement strand
ATCGTCCAGGTGCGCGCCGGCGACTCGATCCCGGTCTTCCAGGGCCTGGCGGAGCTTGAGGGGTGAGCTGAGCGATGGCGATCAGGAAGCCCAAGCCCACCAGCCCCGGCCAGCGCTTTGCCACCTACTCCGATTTCGCGGAGGTCACCCGGGACCGCCCGGAGAAAAGCCTCGTGGAGGGCAAGAAGCGCAGCGGCGGCCGCAACTCCAACGGCCGCAAGACCTCCCGCCATCGCGGCGGCGGCGCCAAGCGGCTGTACCGCCGGATCGACTTCAAGCGCGACAAGGACGGCGTGCCCGCGAAGGTCGCCGCCATCGAGTACGACCCCAACCGGACGTCGTACATCGCGCTGCTGCACTACGCCGACGGCGAGAAGCGCTACATCATCGCCCCGCGCAACCTGCAGGTCGGCACGACCGTGCAGAGCGGCAGCGACGCCGACATCAAGGTCGGCAACGCGTTGCAGCTGAAGGACATCCCGGCCGGCACCGTCGTGCACAACGTCGAGCTGCAGCCCGGCAAGGGCGGCCAGCTCGGTCGCTCCGCCGGCTCGTCGATCCAGCTGATGGCCAAGGACCAGGGCATGGCGACGCTGCGCCTGCCGTCCGGCGAGATGCGCCTCGTCCGCGAGTCGTGCCGCGCCACCGTCGGCAGCGTCGGCAACGCCGACCACCAGAACGTGAAGATCGGCAACGCCGGCCGCAAGCGTCACATGGGCGTCCGCCCGCAGACGCGCGGCACGGCGATGAACCCGGTCGACCACCCGCACGGCGGCGGCGAGGGTTCCACCACGCCGGGCCGCCACCCGGTCACCCCGTGGGGCAAGCCCACGCTGGGGTACCGCACCCGCAAGAAGAACAAGCCGTCGGACCGCTACATCGTGCGCGGTCGCCGCCGCGGCAAGGGCAAGAGGAAGTAGGCCCCAATGAGCCGTTCGAGCAAGAAGGGGCCGTGGATCGAGGAGCGACTGATGTCGCGCATCGAGTCCATGAACTCCGCCAACGAGAAGAAGCTGATCAAGACCTGGTCGCGCGCTTCGACGATCTTCCCGGAGATGGTCGGGCACACGATCGCCGTCCACGACGGCCGCAAGCACGTCCCCGTGTTCGTGTCCGAGTCGATGGTCGGCCACAAGCTGGGCGAGTTCGCGCCCACGCGGACCTACCGCGGCCACGGCGACACCGCGAAGAGGCGCTGATCCATGGCTGACGAGACCCCCAAGGACGACGTCCAGGAGGAGCCGCAGGCCGAGGTGACCCCGACGGAGGCCGAGAGCCCCGCCGAGGAGCCGAAGGTCGAGGAGGCTGCTGCGACCGAGACGGTCGCGGAGGCTGCGGACTCCGACGAGGCCGATGCGCACGATCACGCGCACGACCACGACCACGACCACGACCACGACCACGATCACGATCACGACCATGCGCCGGCCCCGGTGCAGCAGGTCCGTGGTGGCGCGCGCGCTGACGCCCGCCGGGCCCGGCGCCGTCAGGCGGCCGGTGAGGTCCCGGTCGTCCGCGCGACCGCGAAGTACGTCCGCACGACGCCGCGCAAGGCGCGCCTGATCGCGGATCTCATCCGCGGCAAGGACGTCGAGGAGGCCCGCGCCATCCTCGCCCACAGCACGCGCTCGGCCGCGCAGGACTGGAGCAAGGTGCTCGAGTCCGCGGTCGCGAACGCCGAGAACAACCACGAGCTGATCGGCGACGAGCTGAAGGTGAAGGGCGTGACGGCCGACGACGGCCCGACGCTCAAGCGCTTCCAGCCCCGCGCCCAGGGCCGTGCGTACCGCATCAACAAGCGCACGAGCCACCTGGCCATCCAGCTGACGCCGAAGGACGAGGTCTGACATGGGACAGAAGGTCCATCCCGAGTCGATGCGCGTGGGCTACATCCACGACTGGAAGAGCCATTGGTTCAGCGCGCAGAACACCGCTGACTTCCTCGACGAGGATCGTCAGATCCGCGAGCACATCCAGAACAAGCTGGCGCACGCCGGTCTGTCGGACATCGCGATCCGCAAGAACAAGAACGAGGTCGAGGTCTCGATCCGCACCGCCCGCCCGGGCGTCGTGATCGGGAAGTCCGGCGTCGAGGTCGACGCGCTGCGCAAGGACCTGCACCGGATCACCGGCAAGCAGGTCAAGGTGAACATCCTCGAGGTCCGCCGTCCGGAGCTCGACGCGAAGCTCGTCGCGCAGTCGGTGGC
>JALRCL010000889.1 GCA_023268575.1 Patulibacter sp. | reverse complement strand
GGCCGCAGGATCCTGGCCGCCGACGACGTCGCGCGCGAAGTTCACGCGCGGCGTCCGCGACGCCGGTGCGCGACCGTGGCGCTCACTCCCCGGCGCCGCGCGGGACGACGAGCAGCGGGCAGCGGACGTGGCGCACGGCCTTCGCGCTGACGGAGCCGAGCAGCACCCGGCGGACCGGTCCGTAGCCGCGCGAGCCGAGGACGAGCAGGTCGAGGTGCTCGCCGGCGCGACCGAGCTCGATCGCGGCGTCGCCCTCGACGACCTCGACCTCGACCTCGACGCCCTCGATCGCGGCGGCGCGCTCGCGCATCTCGGCGACGAACCCGTCGCGGACCTCCTGCAGCGTCTGCGAGCCGACCGACCCGAAGTACCAGAGCAGCTCGGTGCCGATGACGTGGATGAGCCGCAGCGTGCCGCCGGTGAGCCGCGCGGCCTCCACGGCCGCGTCGATCGCCAGGCCCGCCTCGGCCGAGCGCGAGTACGCCGCACCGATCCGCGGCCGGCGGTCGGTGACCGGCGCGTAGCCGTGCGGGGCCACCGCGACCGCGCACGGGGCGGCGTGCAGGACCTGCTCGGTGATGCTGCCCGCCGCGATCCGCCCGAGCACCCCGAGGTGGCTCTCGCCGACGGCGATCAGCGCCGCGCCGAGCTCCTCGGCCCGGCGGTGCAGCGCCGCCGCCGGCGACGACGCCCGCACGACCTCGAACGACACGCCGGCACGGTCGCCGACGCGCTCGCGCGCGCTCGCGAGGCGCTCCTCGGCGGCCTCCAGCAGGACCGCCTCGACCGCGCGGACCGCGGGCTGGTGGGTCTCGCCGACGCTGTCGGCGGTCACCACGACGATCTCCGCGTCGGCGCGGACGTCGGCCGACCGGAGCGCGAGCTCGAGGGCCGCTCGTCCGCCGGCCCGGCCGTCGTATCCGACGATGATCGTGTGCGCCACGGGGATCTCCTGAGGTCGTGAGGAGGCGACGCGTCCGATCCTCGCACACCGCCCGCAGGGCCAGAGCGCCGGCGCGCCAGCTCGACGGGGTCCGGCCGACCGGGGGAGCGCCGCCGTCGAACGGACGGCCAGCGACCGCCGCCCGGGTCGCACGCGATGGCGGATACTGGGGGGACGGTGTCCGCTCCGCGCCTCCCGATCGTCCGCCTGCCGCTGCTCCTCGCGGTCCTCGCCGGGCTGCTCGGCACGCTGGCGATCCCGGGCGGCGCCGCTGCGGCGAGCACGTGCGCGACGGCCGTGCGCGCCGCTCTGCCGACGACCGACGTCGTCGCGTTCGAGGACGCCCCGCACGCCGCGGTCACCGCCCGTCGCCGCGTCGGCGGCGTGCGCGTCACGGTCCGCCGGGCGGGCCGGGTCGTCGCCACCGGCACCCGTGCCGCGACCGGCAGCGGCCGGTTGCGCGTGTCGCTGAAGCTCCGCCGCCGGCCGGCGAGCGGCCGCTTCGAGACGACCGTCACCGCGACGGTCCGCGGCTGCGGCCGGACGCGCTCGTCGACGCGCCAGTCGCTGCGGCGTGCCAGCGCGCCGGTCCGCGTCGTGGGCTCGCGCGTGCGGGCCGTCGCCACCACCGCCGGCGCGTCGATCGACCTGCGCGTGCGGAGCGTCGGCCGGCGCGCCGTCACCGGCGTGCGGGCGACGCTGCTCGACGGCCGGCGCACGATCGGCCGCACGACCGCGGGCCGCACGATCGCCGCGACCGGCACGACGACGCTCACCGTGCCGCTCATCGGCACGCCGGAGAGCGGCCGCTACGTCATCGAGCTGCGCGCAGGCGCCTCCACGCGGGCCGTCGCGTCCGCGCAGGCGCTGA
>JALRCL010000793.1 GCA_023268575.1 Patulibacter sp. | reverse complement strand
CCGGCCACCCGCGCCGATCTGACGGCACGGGTGCTCGGCCCGGCCCTGGTGCTCGGCGGACTGGTGACGGAGCTCGTCGTCCTGCAGCACTCCGCGACCGACCTCGGCTGGTGGACGGCGCCGCTGATCGTCGCGACCCTCGCGGTCGCCGGGGTGCTGGCCAGCGGCCTGGCGCCGCGGATCCGCCGCTGGGCGCTGGCGGTCGGGGTGGCGCTGCTGCTCGTCGCTCCGGGCGCCTGGTCCGTCGCGACCCTCGGCCACGCGACGTCGGGCACGTTCCCGGCCGGCGGGCCGGCGAGCGTCGGCATGGACGGGTTCGGTGGCGGTCGCGGTGGCCGCGCGATGGGTGGTCCGGGCGGGGCCGGCCGGACCGGTGGTCCTCCGGGGATGCCGGGCGCGAGCGGGATGGGCGCGACCGGCCGGGCCGGTGGTCCTCCGGCGATGCCCGGTGGTGGGGCCGGCTCGAGCGCGACGGGTCGGGACGGTGGCCTGCCGGCGATGCCCGGGCCGGGCGCGGCGGCGGGTCGCGGTGGGATGGGCGGCCCCGGCGGCGGGATGTTCGGCGGCAACACCCAGTCGCTCAGCGCGGCGGTGACCTACGCGGCCGCGCACGGCGGGGGCACCGTGGCGGTGTCGAGCCAGAGCGGCGCGGCGTCCTCGATCCTCGCGGCCGACGGGAAGAGCCCGGTCGTGGCGATCGGTGGCTTCTCCGGACGCGAGAGCCAGGTCAGCGTCGACTGGCTCGCGGACATGGTCGAGGCCGGCAGGATCCGCTGGGTCGTCGCCGACAGCGACGGCGGCGGCGGGATGCGCGACGGCCGGGTCGGCGCCAGCGACGTGCTGGCGACCGTCCAACAGGTCGGCAAGGAGGTGTCCAGCGTCGACGGCCTCTACGACCTGCAGGGCCTGGCCTCGGCGCTGCGCGCCGCCGGCTGACCGTCGGCGACCGCGGGGGAGGGGGCGTGCGCCGTGCGTCCCCTCCGGTCGTTCCGGACCGGCGCGACGCGTCACGCACGCCCCCGGTGCGTGGCGCGAACGCTGCTCCGGATCGGCTGGGGCGCGACGTGCCGGGCACGGCCGGCGTCGCGGACGCCGCCCAGCTGCTCCCCAGGAAGTCCACAGGGTCGGGAGCGATACTGCCCGCATGGCCACCGAGACGTCCCCGGCCCCGGGCGCCCGCGTCCTCGTCGTCGACGACGAGCCGAACATCGTCGACGTCGTCGCGATGGCGCTCCGGTTCCAGGGGTTCGAGGTCGCCACCGCCGCCACCGGCGAGGAGGCGCTCGCCCAGGTCGAGGCGTTCCGCCCGCAGATCATGGTCCTCGACGTGATGCTGCCCGACACGACCGGCTTCGACGTCGCCGACCGCCTCGGCGCCCAGCGCGGACACGTGCCGATCATCTTCCTCACCGCCCGCGACGCGACCGAGGACAAGCTCCGCGGCCTCACGAGCGGTGGCGACGACTACGTCACGAAGCCGTTCAGCCTCGAGGAGCTCGTCGCCCGGATCCGGGTCGTCCTACGTCGCACGGGCCACGAGACCGAGTCCTCGCCGGTCCTGCGCTTCGAGGACCTCGAGCTCGACGAGGACACCCGCGAGGTGACGCGCGCCGGAGAGCTCGTCGAGCTCACCGCGACGGAGTACCGGCTCCTGCACTACTTCCTGCGCAACCCGCGCCGGGTCCTGACGCGCGCGCAGATCCTCGACCACGTGTGGGACTACGACTTCGGCGGTGACGCCCGCGTCCTCGAGACGTACGTGAGCTACCTTCGGCGCAAGCTCGAGGTGCCGGGCACCGACGGGCAGCTCATCCACACGGTGCGGGGCGTCGGCTACGCCCTGCGCGCCCCGAGGCGCTGAGCGTGTCGCTGCGCGGCTCGATCGCCCGGCGCGCCGCCGGGTCGCTCGGGGGCAACCTCGGGACCTGCTCCCCCGCCGGGGACGGCCTGCCCGTGCTCTCGGCCCTCGACGCGATCGTGCACCTGCGGTCCCTCGACGGGACGCGCGACGTCTCGATC
>JALRCL010000746.1 GCA_023268575.1 Patulibacter sp. | reverse complement strand
GGCGAGCGTCTTGCCCGACCCGGTCGGGGCCGAGATGAGGACGTGCTCGCCGGCGGAGATGAGCGGCCACGCCTGCTCCTGGACCGGCGTGGGCTGCGCGAAGGCCCGGGCGAACCACGCGCGAACCGCGGGGGTGAAGGCGTCGAGAGACACGCCCCGTCCAGCCTACGTGCCGCGCCAGATCGAACAGGCGTTCGCCCGCCGGGGAGGCCCGGCGGGCGGGTGCTGCGCGGAGCGGCGGGTCAGGCGGCGACGGGCTGCTTGGCGCCCTCGGCGAGCTGCTCGACGACGCGCCCGACCTCGGCCGCGATCTCCTCGTCGTCGCGCGGGTGCAGCTGCGCGAAGCGGACGATCGACTCGGCGACCGAGAGCTTCACGTCCTCGAGGACCGCGCCGCCGGCGATGCCGAGCGCCTTGCGGGTCTCGTCCTGGGCCCAGACGCCGCCGTACTGGCCGAACGCGGTGCCCACGACGGCCACCGGCTTGCCCTGCAGGGCGCCGTCGCCGTACGGGCGCGAGAGCCAGTCGATCGCGTTCTTCAGGACCGCCGGGATCGTGCCGTTGTACTCGGGCGAGAAGAGCAGGAGCGCGTCGGCCTGGCCGGCGGCGTCGCGCAGGCGCTGCGCCGCGGCCGGGCGGTCGGCGTCGTTGTCGACGTCCTCGTTGTAGAACGGGACGTCGCCGAGCCCCTCGAAGAGCTCGACGGCGACGCCCTCGGGGGCGCGCTCGGCGGCGGTCTCGGCGAGCTGGCGGTTGTGGGAGCCGGAGCGGAGGCTGCCGACGAGGGCGAGGATGCGCGTGGACATGGAAGGACCTCGGGACGGGGAGTGACGTTGGGACGGGATCCCGGCCGGCCGCACCTGCGGCGGACCGTGGTCCGTTTCATGGGTTGTAGCACAGGAGCGGACCGTGGTCCACTTCCCTCCCTGGCGGTACAATGGGCCCGTGGCTCCCTCGACCACGCCCCTCACCGTGCTGCCGACCGTGCCCGGACCGTCGCTCCCGATGGCCGGTGCCGAGCAGGAGCGCGCGGACGCCGCGCGCAACCGGCGACGCCTGCTCGACGCGGCCGCGACGCTCGTCGCACAGCGCGGCGCGGACGCCGTCACGATGGAGGCGGTGGCCGCCGCCGCCGGCGTCGGCAAGGGCACGGTCTTCCGCCGCTTCGGCGACCGGGCGGGGCTCATGACCGCGCTCCTGAACCACACCGAGACCGAGCTCCAGGAGGCCTTCCTCTACGGCGACGCCCCGCTCGGTCCCGGCGCGGACCCGGTCGAGCGGCTCATCGCCTTCGGCTGCGCGCGGCTGAAGATGGTCGAGCTGCACGGCGAGGTGCTGCGGGCCGCCGCGCACGGCACCTCGCGGTTCTCGGCGCCGGCGCGCGCCGTCCACCTGACCCACGTCGCGACGCTCCTGCGCGCCGCGGGCGTCGACGGCGACGTCCCGCTGCTGGCCGACACGCTGCTCGCGTCGCTGGACGCCGCGCTGGTCCTGCACCAGCAGCAGGTCCTCGGGTACGAGCCCGACCGGCTGCACCACGGCTGGGCCGACCTCGTGCGCCGCGTGACGCGGACCTGCGGCGACTGACGCCTGGTCGCGCCCGGCCTCGGCCCGCGGCGGGCTCAGCCCGCGGCGAGCTCGCGCGCCCGGAGCAGGACGTCATCGAGCATCGCGGGGGTCAGGCGGCCGGTGAACGTGTTCTGCTGGCTCGGGTGGAAGCAGCCCAGCAGCCGGTAGGGCCCGACCTCCGCCACGGCGCCGTGCCCGAACCGCGGTCGCGGTCGCGGCGTCGCGATCCCCCGGGCGGCGAGCAGCCGCAGCGTGCCGTCCCAGCCGAACCCGCCGAGGCAGACGATCGTCCGCGCGCGGGGCAGCAGGTCGAGCTCGGCGACCGTCCACGGCAGGCACGCGTCCCGCTCGGCCGGGGTCGGCTTGTTCGCGGGCGGCGCGCAGCGGACGATCGCGGTGATCCAGCAGTCCTCGAGCGCGAGGCCGTCGCCGGGGGCGACCGAGGTCGCCTGGTTCGCGAACCCCGTCCGGTGCAGCGCGGCGAAGAGGAAGTCGCCCGAGCGGTCGCCGGTGAAGATCCGCCCGGTGCGGTTGGCGCCGTGCGCCGCGGGCGCCAGCCCGACGAGGAGGACCCGGGCGGCCGGGTCGCCGAAGCCGGGCACCGGGCGGCCCCAGTAGACCTCTTCGCGGTAGGCGGCCCGCCGCTCGCGGGCGACCTGCTCGCGCCACGCGACGAGCCGCGGGCACGCCCGGCAGCGCGTCACCCGTCGCTGGTGCTCGGCGAGGGTCCCGGCCACGGCGGCCTACGGTAGCGTTCCGCCCGTGTTCGCCCTGCGTCCTCGCCTGGCCCTGTTGCTCTCCGCCGGCGCGATCGCGCTCGTGACGACCGGCTGCGCCCCCACCCAGGGGGCCTCGGACGACGACAAGGAGTTCACCGGCGTCCAGGGCCAGGTCGCGAACACGATCGAGAAGCTCGACGACGCCTACGAGGACGAGCAGCAGGACACCGACAACGGTGCGCGCACCGTCTGCCAGGAGCTGCTCTCCAAGCGCCTCGTCGACCAGCTCAACGCGCGCGGCGGCTGCGAGAAGGTCACCCGGCAGGCGCTCGAGGACGCCGACCCGATCTCGATGAGCACGCAGGCGGTCCAGGTCCGCGGCGACCAGGCGATCGCGACCGTCCGCCTGAAGCTCACGAACGACGACTACCGGACCGACACCCTCACGCTCGTGCGCGAGGGTCGCGGCACCTGGAAGCTCGACGCGACGAAGCGCGGCGAGGTCACCGGCGGCGACTGATCGCCGGCGCCCGGGCCGAACCCGGGCGCTCCAGCGCCGGCCGCGACCCGGGCGGGCCGGCGGCTAGAAGGCCGGGTCCTGGCCG
>JALRCL010000721.1 GCA_023268575.1 Patulibacter sp. | reverse complement strand
CTCCGGCGGCATGCGTCGGCGACTCGACCTCGCGATGGCGCTCGTGCAACGCCCGCGGGTCCTCTTCCTCGACGAACCGACGACCGGGCTGGACCCGACGAGCCGCTCCGCGCTGTGGCGGGAGGTCCGGGGCCTCAACGGCGACGGCACGACGGTCTTCCTCACGACGCAGTACCTCGAGGAGGCCGAGCAGCTCGCCGGCCGCGTCGGAATCATCGCCGGCGGGTCGCTCGTCGCCGAGGGCACCCCGGACGAGCTGAAGGCGCGGGTCGGCGAGCCGACGCTGCACGTCGACCTCGCCGAGGGCGCCGACCTGCCGGCCGCGCGCGCCGCGCTGGCGGCGATCGGCCCGCTCGTGGCGTGCGACGAGGGCTCGCGGGTGGCGATCCGCGCGGCGCGCGGCAAGGCTACGGTGCCCGCCGCGGTCCGGGCGCTCGACGAGGCGGGCATCGCCGTCGAGTCGCTCGAGGTCGAGAGCCCGACGCTCGACGACGTCTTCGCGGCCGTGACCGGGTCGACGCTCGAGGGCGCCGCCCAGGCCGACCCCGCCGCGCAGGGGGCGCCGGCGTGATCGTCGGAGCCGCGCGCGAGTCGCGGGTCGTCGGGGCGCTCGGTCGGCGCGGGCTGAGCGTCCAGTTCCGCCGGGCGCAGCTGCTCATGCCGACGTTCGTGCTGCCGCTGCTCGTGCTCGCGGTGATCGCGTCGGGGACGCGGGCCGGCCGCGACCTCGAGGCGTTCCCCGAGGTGTCGTCGTTCCTCGGCTTCGTCGTCCCCGGGACGCTCCTGCAGGGCGCGTTGCTCGCCGGGCTGACGAGCGGGATCGCGATCGCCTCCGACATCGAGAGCGGGTTCTTCGACCGCCTGCTCGCCGCGCCCGTGCGCCGCTCGAGCCTCGTCCTCGGCCGGCTGGCGGGGACGCTCGGGCTCGCCGTCCTGCAGGCCGCGTGGTTCCTGCTGATCGCGCTCGTGTTCGGGGCCCACTACGACGGCGGCGTGCTCGGGGCGCTCGGGGCGGCGGGCCTCGCGGCGATCGCCGCGATCGGCATCGGCGGCCTCGCGTGCGCGATCGCGATCCGCACCGGCTCGATGAGCCTCATGCAGTCGATCTTCCCGTTCGTCTTCGTGCTCCTCTTCACCGCGCCGGCGTTCTTCCCGCGCGACCTGCTGACGCCGACGCTCCACGACCTCTCGGCGTTCAACCCGCTGACGTACGTCGTGGAGGGGGCGCGGGGCCTGCTGCAGGGCGACACCGCCCTCGGGGACCCGTGGCTCGGGCTGCTGGCCGCGGTCGCGCTCGCCGCCGGCGCGACGCTGCTGGCGATCCTCGCCCTCGCCGACCGGGCCCGGCGCTCGTGAGCGCGCCGTCCGTCGTCGTCCTCCGGAAGTGCCGGGCATGAGCACGCGCACGACGACCCCGGCCGCGCCGGTCGCCTGGGCGCTGTGGATCCGCTCGCTCGGCGAGGTGACGCGCGTCCGCGGCGCGATCTTCGGCTCCTCGCTCGCGCCCCTGATCTTCCTGCTCGGCACGAGCGGCCAGTTCGGCCGACTCGTCGGGCTGCCGGAGTTCCCGACCGACTCCTACCTGTCCTGGGTCGTGCCGCTCTGCTGCCTGCAGGGCGCGGGCTTCGCCGGGGCGGCGGCCGGCGCGAACCTCGCGCGCGACATCGAGCAGGGGTGGTTCGACCGCCTGCTCGTGGCCCCCGTCGCCCGGCCGCTGCTCGTGCTCGGTCCCGTCCTCGGGGCGATCACGCGGGCGCTCATCCCCGTGACGCTCGTCCTCGTCGTCGGCGTCGCGATCGGCGCGGAGGTCACCGGTGGCGTGCTCGGCGTGGCGCTGCTGTACCTCGCGTCGATCGGCTTCTGCGCGGTGGCGGCGATGTGGGGGATCGCGATGGCGGTCATCTTCCGCACGCAGCAGGCCGGCCCCCTGATGCAGATGGGCGTCTTCCTCGGCGTCTTCCTCTCGACCGCCTACACGCCCCAGCCGCTCCTGACCGGGTGGCTCGAGCACGTCGCACGGATCAACCCGGTGTCGCACGTCCTGGAGCTCGGCCGGCA
>JALRCL010000654.1 GCA_023268575.1 Patulibacter sp. | reverse complement strand
TGCTGAGAACCCCTCCTGCGAGGTTCGACGGCGGTCTACCGTGGTCCCATGACCGAGACCGTCGACCTCGCCACCACCCCCGGGGCCACCGCCGCACGCGCGGTCGGGGCGCGCGCCGCCGACGGCCCGCTCGAGCCGCTGGAGATCGCGCGCCGGGTCGTCGGTCCCCGCGACGTGCGGATCGACATCCGCTTCTGCGGGATCTGTCACTCCGACATCCACTTCGCCCGCGGGGAGTGGGGCGAGATCCCGTACCCCGCGGTGCCCGGCCACGAGATCGTCGGCGTCGTCGCGGCGGTCGGCGACGAGGTCTCTGGCTTCGCGCCGGGCGACCGCGTCGGCGTCGGGTGCATGGTGAACTCCTGCCGCGAGTGCGAGAACTGCCGCGCCGGCAACGAGCAGTACTGCCTCGCCGGCAACACCCAGACCTACGGCTCCGTGGACCGCGACGGGACCGTGACCCTCGGCGGGTACTCCGACCACGTGGTCGTCGACCAGGACTTCGTCCTGCGGATCCCGGACGGGCTGGAGCTCGACGTCGCCGCGCCGCTGCTCTGCGCCGGCATCACGACGTACTCGCCGCTGCGCCACTGGGGGGCGGGGCCCGGCACGCGCGTCGCCGTGGTCGGCCTCGGCGGCCTCGGCCACCTCGCGGTGAAGATCGCCAAGGCGCTCGGGGCCGAGGTCACCGTGCTCTCCCAGTCGCTGCGCAAGCAGGAGGCCGGGCTGGCGCTCGGCGCCGACGGGTACCACGCCACGAGCGACCGCGAGACCTTCAAGCGGCTCGCGGGGCGCTTCGACCTCATCATCAACACCGTCAGCGCGTCGCTGGACATCGGGCGCTTCCTGCGCCTGCTGCGCACGGACGGGGCGCTGGTGAACGTCGGCGCGCCGCCGGAGCCGCTGCCCGTGCCGGCCTTCGCCCTGCTCGGCCAGCGCCGGACGTTCGCCGGCTCGGCGATCGGCTCGATCGCCGAGACCCAGGAGATGCTCGACTTCTGCGCCGAGCACGGGATCACGGCGGAGATCGAGCGGATCTCGGCCGACCAGGTGAACGAGGCGTGGGAGCGCGTCCTGGCCTCCGACGTCCGCTACCGCTTCGTCATCGACAACGCGACGCTCTCGCCCGCGGCCTGAGGTCCCGGGCGGGGCGGTGCGGCCGCCGAACGGCGCGCCGCGCTCGAGGGACCGCCATCGCGCCGGGCGGGGACGGCGGGAACCTCCTCGGCGCCTTGGCCTCCCGGAGCCGGGGGAGGTTGGGCGCCGTCGCGAGCACGAAGCGCCTCCCGGGGCGGACCGTCGCCGACGCGGAGGACGTTCGCGCCCCGCTCGTGGCTCGTCGCCGGGCCGTCGCGACCCGCCCAGCCATCCGCTCGTCGCGGCCCGCCGACCGGTCGCGACCGCCGGCGACCTCGTGCTCCGCTTGTGGAGGCGCACGATCCGGACCGGCCGTGCCGATCGGCCGGGTGCCCCGCCCGCCTAGAGTCGAGGCCGTGCCGATCGCCGATCCCGCCGAGGACCGTCCAGCCGACGGCTGGCCGACGGACGCACAGGCGCCGTGGTTCGCCGAGGACCTGCCCGTGGGCGTGCCCCGGACGCTCGGCCGGTGGCGGCTCACGGCCGAGGAGATCGTCGACTTCGGCCGACAGTGGGATCCGCTGCCCTTCCACGTCGACCCCGAGGCGGCGGCCGCCTCGCCGTTCGGCGGGCTGATCGCCAGCGGCCTGCACACGATGGGCGTCGCGCAGCGGCTGCTCGTCGAAGGGGTCCACCGCCACGTCGCGCTCGTCGCCGGTCGCGGCGCGTCGGGCGTGCGGCTGCCGGCGCCCGCCCGGGCCGGCGCGGTCGTCGAGGTCGGCGTCGTGATCGCCGCGGTCGAGCCCTACCGCGAGGACCGCGCGGCGGTCCGCGCCGACGTCGAGGTTCGCGGCGTCGCGGAGGGCGAGCTGCTGCTCGCCTACGAGGTCGACTTCGTCGTCCTGCGCCGCGGCTGACCGGGCACCGGCGACGCCGCCGGGGGCGGGCTCGGCCGGGCTCCGCGGACGCTCGGGCGGGGCGCGGCGTCGAGGGCCGGGGCGGCCCGGGGCGGCGGTCGGTCGCCGTCGAGCGTGGCGGGGACCGCGCCGCCGGTCCTCGGCGGCGCGATGACCCGTGCCGAGGCTCAGCCGGCGAGCCAGTCCTCGACGAGGCGGCGCGCGATCGCCGACCGCGGCGGCAGGACGAGGCCGTCCCCCGGCGGCGGCCGCTCCCACGACGTGTCGTGATCGTCGATCGCCGCGGCCGCGGCGACGGCGTCCCGCCCGAACCAGCGGGCGTCCTCGAGCTTGTCCTCGACGCGGATCTCCTCGCCGGCCCAGGGGACGAGGAAGCCGATCATGAGCGAGGCGGGGAACGGCCACGGTTGGGAGCCGGCGTACCGCGGCACGCCGACCCGGACGCTCGCCTCCTCGCGGACCTCGCGCGCGACGGCCTCCTCGAGGCTCTCGCCCGGGGAGACGAATCCCGCGAGCGCCGAGTAGCGGCGCGCCGGCCAGGTCTCCTGACGCCCGAGCAGGACCCGGTCGCCCTCCTCGTCGACGACGAGCATGATCACCACGGGGTCGGTCCGCGGGTGGTGCGTGGTGCCGCAGGCGCCGCAGGACCGCAGGATCCCGCCCTCCCCGACGGCGGTCGGCGCGCCGCAGACCGCGCAGTGGCGGTGGTTGCGGTGCCAGTTGAGCAGCCCGGCCGCGTAGGCGACGAGGCCCCCGTCGGCCTGGGGCAGGACCTGCGCCGCCGTCCGCAGCCCGACGCGGTCGGGAGCGTCGGGCGCCGGCTCGCCGCGCGGCCCTCCGGCGCCGACCAGCGGGGCGCGCCGTCCGGGACGCGGCGGGTCCTCGTCGACGACGAACAGCGGTCCCTGCGCGTCGAGGCCGAGGAGCAGCGCGTCCTCCCGGCCCGCGTCGATCGCGTCGAGCGGCACCCGCTCGATCGCGCCGTCGCGGGCGCGGACGCCCGCATCGCCGAGCACCACCGCTCGGGCGCGGGGGTCGGCGCGCTGCGCGGCCAGCCAGTCGTCGTCGCGGCGCCGGTGGTCCTCCGCCCGGTCGATCTCGGCGCCGGTGAGCGCGTTGGGCCCCGTCATGTCCCGAACCTAGCGACGCAGGCCCCGCGCCCCCGGGTGGCCGAGGGGCTAGCGTCGTCCCCATGCTGCCCCCGGCGATCACCGAGCCCGCCGCCGCGGTCGTCGCGCGGCTGCGCGAGCGGGGCGAGACCGTCGCCGTCGCGGAGTCCGCCGCGGGCGGCCTGATCGCCGCCGCGCTCGTCGCCGTTCCGGGCGTCTCGCGGGCGTTCCGTGGCGGGATGGTCGTCTACCAGCTCGACGCCGCGCGGGTCCAGCTCGCGGGCGACGTCGCGTGGCCGGAGGGCGAGCGCAGCGCGACGGAGCCGTTCACGGCGTGGCTCGCCGCGGCCGTCGCCGTCCGCCTCGGTGCGGACTGGGGCGTCGGCGAGACCGGTGCCTCCGGTCCGGCGGGCAACCCCTACGGCGACCCCGCCGGCCACGCGTGGACCGCCGTCCACGGGCCGGCCGGCGCCGGCCGGACGCGACACGTCCTCACCGGCGACGGGGACCGCGAGGCGAACATGGTCGCGTTCGCCGCCGCCGCGCTGGGCCTGCTGCTCGAGGCGCTCGGCCCGGGCGCCTGATCCCCCGTGTTGCCCTGCCCGCGCCGCGCCGCGCCGCGCCGCCCCGCCCGCGACGCCCGCGTCGCCTCGCCCGCGACGCCCGCGCCGCCCCGCCCGCGCCGACGGCGGTGCGCCGGGCGCGCCGGGACGCCCGGCGTCGGTCGGGTGGTGCCGGATGCCACGGCCCCGGCGGCCGGCACGACCCCGGACCGCCGTCGCCGTCGCCGTCGGCGGGAACGGGGGCGGGGTCAGAGGAGCCCGTCGCGCGCCGCGGCGTAGGCCGTCGGGACCGTCGGCCGGAACCCGAGCTCGTGCGCCAGCGCGACGTCCATCCGTCCCGCCCACGGCGACTCGAGGGGCTCGGCCGATCCCTCGATCGGCGTCCCGCCGAGCTCGGCCATCTGCAGCAC
>JALRCL010000641.1 GCA_023268575.1 Patulibacter sp. | reverse complement strand
TCGCCGAGCGCTACGACCTCACCAACGACGTGCTGTCGATGGGCCAGGACCGCCGCTGGCGCCGCGCCGTCGTGCGGGCGGTGGCGGCGCAGCCGGGGGAGCGGGTGCTCGACCTCGCGGCCGGCACCGGCACGTCGAGCGAGCCCTTCCGCGCCGCCGGCGCCACGGTCGTGCCGTGCGACTTCTCGCTCGGCATGCTGCAGGTCGGCAAGAAGCAGCTGCCCCACCTGCCGTTCACGGCGGGCGACGGCATGCAGCTGCCGTTCGCCGACGACACGTTCGACGCCGTCACGATCTCGTTCGGCCTGCGCAACATCCACGACCCCGTCCAGGGCCTGCGCGAGCTGCTGCGCGTGACGCGTCCCGGCGGCCGCGTCGTCGTGTGCGAGTTCAGCACGCCGACCTGGGCGCCGTTCGCCTCGGTCTACACGAACTACCTGATGCGCGCGCTGCCTGCCGTCGCCGAGCGCGTCTCGTCCAACCCCGAGTCGTATGTCTACCTCGCGGAGTCGATCCGCGCGTGGCCCGACCAGAAGGGGCTCGCGCTGCGCATGGTCGAGGCCGGCTGGGGCAAGGTCACCTGGCAGAACCTCTCCGGCGGCATCGTCGCCCTGCACCACTCCGTCAAGCCCGCCTGATCACCCGACCTCGGGTCCCCGAGCTTGTCGAAGGGACGCGACCCTTCGACGAGCTCAGGGTCCTGGGTGGGTTCGCGGCACGGTCGCCGCAGCGACTTAGTGTGACCTCAGTTACAGCCGGGACCGGCTGGGCGTAGGGTGTGACCACGGGCACGTTGTGATTTGCTTCACAAGCGCACGACCGCCCGGAGCAACGTCGCTCGAGCCGTCCTGCGGAGGTGCCGTGAACGTCTACACACCGATCCTGGTGCTGGGTGTGCTCGCCGCCGGGTTCGCGATCTTCAGCGTCGGCATCGCGCCGTTCACCGGCCCCAAGCGGTACAACCGGGCCAAGCTCGACCGCTACGAGTCGGGCATCCAGCCCAGCCCGCTGCCCGACGGCGGCGGCAAGGTGTCGATCCGCTACTTCATCATCGCGATGCTGTTCATCGTCTTCGACATCGAGATCATCTTCCTCTACCCGTTCGCCGTGGCGTTCGACGCGCTCGGCTGGTTCGGCCTGGTGGAGATGGGGATCTTCATGGCGACCGTCTTCATCGCCTACGCCTACGTCTGGCGCCGAGGAGGCCTGGAATGGGACTGAGCGAAGCGAAGGACCCGATCAGCACAGCACGCCCGGGATCCCGCGTCGGACCCCGTAGCGCGTGCCAGCCACGTTCCGTGGACCGACTCGAAGGGGGCCGACGTGGGTCTTGAGGAAAAGCTGCCGAGCGGGGTGCTGCTGAGCACCGTCGAGGGGCTCGCGGGCTACATGCGCAAGGCCTCGTTCTGGCCGGCGACGTTCGGCCTCGCGTGCTGCGCGATCGAGATGATGACGTTCGGTGCGCCACGCTTCGACTCCTCGCGCTTCGGCATGGAGGTCTTCCGCCCCAGCCCGCGCCAGGCCGACCTCATGATCGTCGCGGGCCGCGTGAGCAACAAGATGGCGCCCGTCCTGCGTCAGATCTACGACCAGATGGC
>JALRCL010000858.1 GCA_023268575.1 Patulibacter sp. | reverse complement strand
CCGGAGATCGAGCGCAGCAGCGTGGCGTGATCGGCGCCCGGCAGGTCGGTCCGGCCGATCGAGCCCTGGAAGAGGACGTCGCCGGAGAACAGCGCGCCCTCGTCGGGCAGCGCGTAGGTGACGTGGTCGGGGCTGTGGCCGGGCGTGGCGACGACCTGGAAGTCGAAGCCGGCCAGCGAGACGACGTCGCCGCCCTTCACGGGATGCTCGGCCTCGTAGCCGCGGAAGGGCCCGAAGCCCTCCCACCGCATGACGGCGTTCGGGTCGCGGAGGATCTCCAGTTCGCCCTCGGGGCACCAGACCTCGGCGCCGGTGGCGTCGTGCAGGTCGGCGACCGCGCCGATGTGGTCGAAGTGCGCGTGCGTGACGAGGATGCCCGCGAGCGTCACGCCGAGCTCCTCGAAGGCGGCCAGGAGCTTCGGCGCCTCGTCGCCCGGGTCGACGATGACGGCCTCGCTCGCGCCGGGACGGCGGACGAGGAAGGCGTTCTCCTGGATCATCCCCAGGGTGAACATGCGGACGTCCACGGGGCTACCTCCGGCTCGTGGGCTGGCCGCCGAGCTTGGCGATCCGGCGACGGTAGAAGAAGCGGTCGGCGTAGAAGCCGAACGGCGTGTACATGCCGACGAGCACGACGCCGGTGACCACGATCGACAGCGGGCTGCCGCCGAGGACGAGCATCACGACGACGAAGATGCCGGCCGCCACGAGCGCGCGGATGAAGGCGCTGCGCCACGTCGGCGGGCGCATCCGCGGGTCGACGGGCTGGCGCTTGCCGCCCCGTCCCGACCCGGTCGACGCGCGCGGGCCGGCGCCGCCGTGCCGCTCGATCATCCCGGCGGCGTTGCCGCGGTGCTTGGTCCGGCGCTTCGTCTGACGTGCCATGCGCCCGCCAAGCGTACCGGCGCCACCGTCCGAGGAGTCGGGTCCCGGCCGGACGCGTTCCGGACGGACGGCGGCGGTCGTGCGGGGACCGATCGGCGCGACCCGTACCCTGAACGCGGATGGCTCGCACTCGCCTCGGCCTGGTCCTCACGGGAGGCACGATCGGCTCGACCAGCGCCGGCGAGGCGGAGGTCGTGCGGCTCGTGCGCGGCCCGGACGCCGGCGGGCTGCCGAGCTGGCTGTCGGGACCGCTGGCCGAGTTCGGGCCGCACCAGCTGACGGTCCGGCGCCCGATCGAGAAGCACTCGGAGGAGGCGCGTCCCGACGACTGGTCGGCGGTCGCCGCCGCGTGCCGGGCGATGGTCGGCGGCGGCGTGGAGGCGATCTGCATCCTCCACGGCTCGGACACGATGAGCTACGCCGCCGCGGCGCTCTCGTTCGGCCTGGCGGACCTCGACGTCCCGATCGTCCTGACGGGCAGCAACCTGCCGCCCGACGCGGCCGCCAGCGACGCGCGCACGAACGTCGGGGCGGCGATGACGGCGCTGCGCGAGCTGCCGGGCGGCGTCTACCTCATCTTCGCCGGGATTCCTGACGGAGACGCGCTCATCCACCTCGGCACCCGCGTGCGCAAGGAGCGCGCGGCCGGGACGGCGTTCGTCTCGCCCAACGGCGGGCCGGTCGCGGTCGTGCGCAACGGCCGCGTGACGCGCCTGCGGCCGTGGCCCCGCCCGCGCCCCCCGGTCGACGTCCCGATCGCCGCACGGTTCGACGCGCGGGTCCTCGAGCTGCGCGTCCACCCCGGCCTGCCCTTCGCCGCGATGGAGGCCGCCTACGTCGCCGGGGACCTGCACGGCGTCGTGACCGAGCTCTACCCGTGCGCGACCGGCCCGACCGGCGACGACGACACCTCGCTGGAGCGCTTCGCCCGGTTCGTCACCGATCGGGGCGGGATCGTCGTCGGCACGGTGCCCGCGACCCCGGACGCCGGCGACGCCCCGTACCCGTCGCTGCCGACGCTCACGAGTGCCGGGATCGGCTTCCTGCCCGGCGTCCTGACGTCGACGGCGACGGTGAAGCTCATGTGGGCCCTCGCCGCCAGCGACGGCGATCCGGTGCTCGTCCGCAGCCTCATGCGGCGGACGATCGCGGGCGAGTCGATCGTCGGCACCGCCGGCCCGTCGCTGCCGGCGCCCGTCCGGCCGGAGACGGCCGCGCTGCGCGGGCGGCCGGTCGCCCGCTGAGGGACCCGGCCGAGCGTCCCGCGCCGGGCGCCCGGGCAGCGGCGCCCTCGCCCCGTCGTTCGGCCCGGCAGCGGCGATCAGTCCTCGAGGACGTCCTCGAGGATCCGACGTCCGCGGACGGGCAGGTCGGCGGGGAACCCGTGGAAGGCCGCGTGCGGCGGCAGGCCGACGACCTCGCACGCCGCGACCGGCGCGTGCGCCGCCACCGCGGCGACGAGCCGCGCGAGCGGGACCGCGCGGTGGTCCTCGACGTTGCAGGAGACCTGCGCGATCGGCGCCGGCCCGTCGACCGGCACCGGGGTGCGCGCCGCGGTCTCGGCGAGCTGCGCCCGCTCGACCGACCGCTCATCGGTGGCCGCAGCCGCTCCCGCGCCGAAGGCCGCCAGCCCCTCGGGGTGCCGCAGCTCGAGCCCGATCGCGCGGACGCCGGGCAGGCCGTCGGCGCCGCCCTCGCGGACGGCCGCGGCGATCCGCCGCGCGTCCTCGACCGTCGCCGGTGCGGCGAGCTCGACGTTGAAGGCCAGCAGCGGCGGGCGCGCCCCGACGAGGACCGCCCCCGCCGTCGGATGCAGCCGCGCGGGACCGAAGTCGGGCCGCAGCTCGCCCGCCGCGAGGCGCTGGGCCAGCGCCCCCGGCCCGCCGCGCCGGACCTCGGCGCGCGTGCGCCCGTCGCCGAGCAGGCCGTAGAGGAAGACCGGCAGCCCGAGCGCGCCGAGCCGGTCGCCGAGGACCAGCGCCTCGAGGATCGCCGCGCCCCGGCGGGCGTCGTCGAG
>JALRCL010000551.1 GCA_023268575.1 Patulibacter sp. | reverse complement strand
CGAGCGTCGACCGTGCCGTGGTCGGTGACGACCGACGCCGGGGCGCCGTCGCGGCCGCCCGCCGTCGCGCGACCGCGGGTCGCGGGGCGCAGCTCGAGCGCCGTCGTCCCCTCGACGATCCGCGCCCCGGCCCGCTCGACGGCCTCGGCCAGGCCCCGGGCGAGCGCGGCGGGCTGCACGCGGGCGCAGAGCGGGCTGAACCACGCCCGCCGTCCGGCCCGTACCCGGACGCGCGCGGCGAGGCTCTCCGCGTCCAGCCAGCCCTCTCCCTCGGGCAGCTCGCGATGGGCGTTCGCGCCGTCGACCAGCGTCCGCAGGCGCCGCTCCTCGGCCTCGGTCTGCGCGACCATCAGCGTCCCGCCGGCGTGCCAGTCGCAGGCGATGCCCTCGCGCGCCACCACCACGCCGACCTCGTCGACCGTCGCGCCGATCGCGCGCGCCAGCGCGGCCGCGCCCGCCGGGCCACCGCGGCGACGCCACGCCCGCGGATCGCCGGCCAGGTGGCCCTGGACCCAGCCGCCGTTGCGACCGGAGGCCCCGAAGCCGCAGACCTCGCGCTCGACGACGAGGACGTCGAGCGACGGATCGGCGCGGCGCAGCTCGTACGCGGTCCAGAGGCCGGTGTAGCCGCCGCCGACGATGCAGACGTCGACGGTCGCGTCGCCCTGCAGCGGCGGCCGGGGCGCCGGCATGGCGTCGCCGCCGGCCGCGAACCAGCCGGAGACGGGACGGGTGGTCGGCACGGCGCGTGCGGACCGCGGCTCAGGCGAGCCGGTCGGCGGCCTCGGTGAGGACCGTCCGCAGCGTGCCGGCGATCTCGTCGAACTGCTGCTGTCCGGCGATCAGCGGCGGCGAGATCTGCACGACGGGCTCGCCGCGGTCATCGGCCCGGCAGATGAGCCCGGCCTCGAACAGCCGGCCGGAGAGGAACTCGTGCAGGAGCGCGTGGGACTCCTCGTCGCTGAAGGTCGCGTTCGTGGCGCTGTCCTTCACGAGCTCCAGCGCGTAGAAGAAGCCGGTCCCGCGCAGGTCGCCGACGATCGGCAGGTCGAGCAGCGGCGCGAGCGTCGCGCGGAACGCGTCCTGCTGCTGGGCGACGTGCTCGACGATCCGCTCGCGGCGGAGGATCTCGATGTTCTTCAGCGCGGTCGCGGCGGCGACGGGATGGCCGCCGAACGTGACGCCGTGCGTGAACGACGCGCCGGGTCGGCCGAAGGGCTCCGCGACGCGCTCGCCGATGAGCAGCGCGCCGATCGACGCGTACGCCGACGAGAGCCCCTTCGCGCTCGTGATGAGGTCGGGGCGGATGTCGTAGCGCGACGATCCGAACCAGTCGCCGAGGCGCCCGAAGCCGGTGATGACCTCGTCGGCGCAGAGGAGGATCCCGTAGCGGTCGCAGAGCTCCCGGACGCCCGCGAAGTACCCGGCGGGCGGGGTGAACGCGCCGCCGGCGTTCTGGACCGGCTCCATGATCACCATCGCGACGGTGTCGGGACCCTCGCTCTCGATCCGGTGCTCGAGGTCGTCGAGCAGGAACGCCGTGAACTGCTCCTCCGTCTCGCCGGCGGGCCGGCGGAAGCGGTTCGTGTTGCGCACGTGCCCGACCTGCGGGACGAGCGGCTCGAACGGGGTGCGGAGGTCCGGCAGGCCGGTGATCGACAGCGCCCCGAGCGACGTGCCGTGGTAGGCGACGTCGCGCCCGATCGCCTTCCACCGGCGCTCGCCGCGCAGGGCGTGGTACTCGCGGGCGATCTTCCACGCCGACTCGACCGCCTCCGCGCCACCGGAGGTGAAGAAGACGTGCTCGATCCCGTCCGGCGCGAGGCCGGCCACGGTCTCGGCGAGCTCGATCGCGCGCGGGTGGGCCGCGTTCCAGTTCGTGTAGTAGGGCAGCTCGCGCAGCTGGGCGGCCGCCGCCTCGCCGATCTCCTCGCCGTGCGAGTAGCCGATCTGCACCGCGAAGAGCCCGGCGAGCGCGTCGAGGTAGCGCTTGCCGTCGACGTCCTCGAGGTAGCAGCCGTCGCCGCGGGCGATGACCGGCAGCGGGCGCTGCTCGAACTCCGCGCGCTGGGAGAAGTGCAGCCAGAGGTGGTCCTGGGCGCTGCGCCGCAGCTCGCCCGGCGTCGTCGGGAGCGCGGTGGAGGCGGACGACACGGGGGTCATGGCCGGTGATCGTCCCATCACCCCGGGGCCCCCACCAGCGCGAGTTCTGTCGCGGGACGCGGCGCGCGGGGCGACGAACCGTCCCGTTCCCCGTGGCCGTGAGGGCGGCTGGGGCCGGGCGAGCCTCGCGCGCGGCCGGCTGACCTCGACCGGGATCGGCGCTCAGGCGGCCAGGGCGTCGTCGCGGCGCCACCGGACGCCGAACGGCGCGAGCGCGTCGAGGACCTCGGCCGCGTCGAACGCCGCCGCCGGGCCGAGGGCCCCGGCGCCGGTGAACCCCGGGTCGGCGAGCCGCTCGGCGCCCTCGGCGATCGTCTGCGCCGTGAGACCGTAGATGTCCGGGCCCTCGACGACGCCGGCGGCGCGCTGCCCGTCCTCGCCCTCGGCGATCGCGACGATCGTCCAGCGGACCGCGCGACGGGCGTCCTCCGGCGGGCCCTCCGGCAGGCGGTCGATCGCGCGGTCGAGCACGCCCTTCAACGGCCCCTGCAGGACGCGCCCGAGCAGCGGCGTGGCGGCCGGCACGACGGGCGCGACGGCCCGCGGGGCGATCGAGACCGCGGTCAGGCGGGCGACGACGTCGCGCACCTGCAGGTGGCGCGGCACGGTGAGGATCTCGCCGGCCGGGTAGCGCGCGACGAGGCGCCGTCCGATCGGCGCCGGGAAGCGGACGTGCTCGCGGACCGGCCGCGCCCCGCCCGTGCGCCAGCGTCCGCCCTCGTAGGCGACGTCGCGGCCGTGGACCATCTCGAGCGCGGAGCGCATCGTCCCGCGGGTCATGCCGAAGTCCTGCGTGTCGTAGGCGACGGTGATCCGCCGCAGCGGCTGCAGGTCGCGGCCGACGACGTGGCAGAGCAGGTCGCCGGGGACGTAGTCGAAGCCCATGCCGGGCAGCGCGGCGACGCCCGCGGCGCGCAGCGCGCCGTCGTGGTGCTCGAACACGCGCCGCATCCAGTCCTGCTCGCCGGTGGTGTCGAGGTAGTGGGTGCCGGCGGCCGTGGCGGCGGTCAGCACGGCATCGCCGGTCCACGCGAACGGGCCGGCGCAGTTGGCCAGCACCGCTCCGCGGCCGGCCGCGTCGCGCAGCGCGGCGGGGTCGTCGAGCGCGGCCGGGACGACCGCCTCGACCCCGTCGCCGAGCCGCGCGGCGAGCGCGGCGAGCTTCTCCGCGCTGCGTCCCGACAGGACGACGGAGCGCCCACGGGCCAGCAGCTCCTCGGCGACGAGCCGGCCGGTGTAGCCGGTCGCGCCGTAGACGACGACGGGGCCGGTGGCGGGGCGGCGCTCCTCGAGGGTCAT
The DNA here is from genome assembly GCA_023268575.1 of Patulibacter sp. Taxonomy (GTDB): domain Bacteria; phylum Actinomycetota; class Thermoleophilia; order Solirubrobacterales; family Solirubrobacteraceae; genus Patulibacter. The sequence continues at coordinate 9,210 of JALRCL010000551.1, read as the reverse complement.
GGCGCGACTGTGACAGGAGGGGTCGGGGGACCCGCTGTCGCGGGACCACCGCCGGTGCCGCCGCGGTGGGGTCGGGGCCACCCGGTCGTCCCGGCTCGCCGTCGCGCGACGGGTGCGCTACGTTTCCTACGGTTCCGTACCTACGGTGCCGTAAGCAGCATTCCGAGCAGGCAGGACGAACCCGTGCAACCACTCCTCGCGCAGGCCGACGGCACCGCCGGCGGCGGAGCGCCGCTCGACCAGATCGCGATCGTCGCGGTCGCCACCGGCGGCGTCACCCTCCTCACCCTCTGGCTCATCGCCGCCTACCGCCGCGGTGGCGCCGCGCCGCTGCGCGCGCTGTCGACCGGCAGCGAGCGGCTGCTCGGCATCCCCGGCTGGGCCGCGGTCCCCGGGATCGGCGCGATCGCCTGCGCGCTGATCACGATCCTCGGCGCCACCTGGGACATCGGGCTGCACATCGACGTCGGACGCGACGAGGGGCCGCTCGGCACCGCCGCGCACTACCCGCTGCTCGTCGGCCTCTTCGGGATCTTCCAGATGGGCGTGCTGGCGATCGGCATGGCCCCGGACTCGCGCCGCCGCTCGAGCACCGTCGCGGTCCGGATCCGCGGGCTGTGGCCGCTGCCGGTCAGCGCGCTCGTGCTGCTCGCCGGCGGGACGTTCGGCTTCGCCGCCTTCCCGCTGGACGACCTCTGGCACCGGCTGTTCGGGCAGGACGTGACGCTCTGGGGCCCGACCCACGTGATGATCATCGCCGGCACGATCACCGGCGGCGTCGGCGCGGTCCTGCTCCTCGTCGAGGGCGCGCGGACCGCCGGACGCGAGCCGTTCCGCGGCGGCCGCACGGCGCTGACGCGCCCACTGCCGGCGCTGCTCGGCGGCGTGTTCCTCTTCCTCTGGGCCGCGGTGCTGCACGAGTTCCACTGGGGCGTGCCGCAGTACCGGCTCGTCTGGCACCCGCTGCTGCTCGCGTTCGGCGCCGCACAGGCGCTCGTCCTGGCCCGGGTCCTCGGGGGCCGCGGCGCCGCGCTGGGCGCGCTGCTCACCTGGATCCCGGTCCAGCTCTTCATGACGCTCATGATCGGCGGGCCGCTCGACGTCACCGGCCCGGCGATGCCGATCTTCGTGGCCGAGGTCGCGCTCGTCGAGCTCCTGGCGCTGCGCGGCGACTGGCGCTCGCCCCTGCGGTTCGGCCTCGCCGCCGGCGCGCTGATCGGGACGATCGGCTTCGCCGCCGAGTACGGGTGGAGCCACGTCGCGATGCCGATCCCGTGGCCGTCGGCGCTCCTGTCCGAGGGGATCCCGGTCGCGCTGCTCGCCGGCCTGGCCGGCGGCACGCTCGGCGCGCTCATGGCGCAGGCGCTGCAGGGGACGTTCCCGGAGGTCCCGCGCGGACGCGCCGTGGCCTGGGGCGCCGCCGGCGTCGTCGTGCTGCTCGGCCTCAACGCGCTCGTGACGGAGTCGCCGAAGGGCGTGACGGCGACCATGACGCTCACGAACGTCCGGACCGTCGACGACCTCGGCGCCGACGGACGCCAGCGCGGGCCGGTCGCCGACCTCACGGTCCGCTTCAGCCGTCCGGCGCTCGGCGAGCACGCCGAGTGGGTCAGCGCGCTCGCGTGGCAGGGCAAGGGCCGGTACCTCGACCATCTCGTCCGCAACGCCGACGGCAGCTGGCGCACGACGGAGCCGGTGCCCGTGGGCGGCACGTGGAAGTCGTTCGTCCGCGTCCACGAGGGCCGGCTCATGCTCGCCGCGCCCGTCCGGATGCCGCGCGACCCCGCGATCGACTTCGCCGGCTTCCCGGCCCGGCCGCAGGTGGCGCGCACGATGGTCAGCGACCAGTCGCTGCTGCAGATCGAGCGCAAGCCGGACGTCCCGACCTGGGTCTGGACGCCGGCGATCCTGCTCGTGCTCGGCCTCGTCGCGGCGCTCATGGTCGGGCTGGCGCTCGCGTGCGGCCGCCTCGGTCGCGCGGCGCGGCGCACCCCGACGCTGCCGCTCGACCGCGGGATCGTCGCCCGCCGGCTCGCCCCGGAGCGCGAGCCGGCGCTCTCCGGCGACTGACGCCGGCTCCGGGGCGCGTTCCGTCCCGGCCCACCTTCCGGTCCAGCGGGCTTCCCCGCGCCGGGTCGACCTGGGGAGGACGACCCGGCGCGGGGTCCGCCATCAACCGCGCGTGCGCTGCAAGGGGCTTGCCGAGCGCGGACGCGCCATGGCGACGAACGGCCCTGTTCGCGAGATCCCGACCGGTGGTAGGTTTCACTGGTGTCACCTGGCGTGGGGAGCGCCGGGGACCGGCGTTCCGGGAGGGCGAGGATGGGTGCACGACGCAGCGAGCGACGCGGTGAGGACCGTGCGACCAGCGGATCGGTCCGGCGACGGGCGGCGCTGCTCGCGCTGCTCGCCGCGCTGTCCGGCGGCGCGGCCGCCGCACCCGCCGGCGCCGCCGAGACCGCGCCCGGCATGCGCTGCGCCACGCCCGGCGGCTACGACGACCTGCCGCGCGGCTCGGCCGCGGCGGCGGGCTTCGACGCCGCGCGCCTGACCCACGCGGTCCGCCAGGCGGCAGACTCCGTCGGGGGGTCGGTCGTCGTCTACCGCTACGGCTGCAAGGTCGCCGAGGCGTACTCCGGCGGGACCTCGATGGCGAGCTACCAGAGCTGGTCGGCCGCGAAGTCGATCGTCGCGACGGCCGCGGGGCGGGCGATGGAGCTCGGGCTCCTCTCCCCCGGCGACACCGTCGGCTCGCTCGTGCCCGAGGCCGACCGGGCACACGGGGCGATCACCGTCCAGCAGCTGCTGGAGCAGAACAGCGGCCTGCACCAGCACCTCATCCGCGACTTCAACTTCATCGTCGACGACCACGTCGCCAACGCCCTGACGCTGCCGTTCGACTACGAGCCGGGGACGCACTTCACCTACGGCCAGGTGACCGTCGCGCTGCTGGCGAAGGTCGTCGGCCGCGCCGCGGGGATGGACTTCCAGGACTTCCTGCGGCGCGAGCTGCTCGCACCGCTCGACATCCCGGCCCGCGAGCTGCGCTGGAGCCGCGACATCGCGGGGAACACGAACGGGTACTTCGGCATCGAGATGCCGGCCCGCTTCTGGGGCCGGCTCGGCCAGCTGTGGCTCCAGCAGGGCGTCTGGAACGGCCGCCGGCTGCTCGACGCCGACTGGATGGCGGGCGTCGCGCGCAGCTCGCCGACGAACCCCTGCTACTCGTACCTCAGCTGGGTCGACGCGCCCGGCTGCGCGCCGTCGTGGGCGCCGCCGGACGGCTTCTACATGTCGGGCCTCGGCGACCAGATCGTGTGGGTCGTGCCGAGCCAGCAGCTCGTCGTCGTGCGGTTCGGCCCGATGACCGCAGGCGTCACCGACGCGCTGCGCGAGGGCGTCACCCGGTCGATCCGCCTGCCGCAGCCGGTCCCGACCCGGGGCCCGGAGAAGCAGCACGACGGATCGGCCACGACGGAGCTCTTCACCGGCGTCGTGCCGAGCGCGAAGAGCCCGGGGATCCTGAACGTCGAGGACCTCCTGGCCGTCACGCAGGTCGCCCGGCACGCGCGGCCGAACCCCGGACCGACGCGCGCCCGCGCGCCGCAGGTGCCGGCGCGGACGCTGCGCACCGGCCGCGACGGGAACCTCGTCGTCCCGGTCGCCTGTCCCGCGGTCGCGGAGCTGGCCTGCTCCGGCGTCGTGCGGATCACGGGCACCGGCGACGCGACGACCCTCTCCAGCGCGCGCTTCCGGCTCGGCCGGGGCGAGCGCGGCACGGTGACGCTCGGCAGCGGGCCGCTCGACGCGGCCATCGGCCCGCGCGGCGCGACGCTCGTCGTCCGGGCGACCGGGGAGGACGGGATCGAGGGCGCGACGACGACGCGGGTGGTCGACGTCGCGCCGGTCCCGCGCGACCGGCGCGCCGAGCGGCGACGGGCTGCACGACGCGAGCGGGCGGCGCAGCGGCGACGGGTCGCGGCGCGCAAGCGGGCCGCGGCGGAGCGCCGTCGCGCGGCCGCCGCCCGCGAGGACGCGGGGCGGCGCGGCGCGGCGCAGGGCCGTCGGCCGGCCAGCCTCGCCGCCGAGGTCGCCCGGATCGGCTGACCGTCGGGTCGGCGGCGCGACGGACCGGCCGCTCGTCGGGACGGCGGGGCGGCCGCACGTCAGGACGGCGGGGCGCCGGTCCTCCGCCGCGAGGCGACCCGAGGATCGGCGATTCCAGGCTCAGGCCCGCGGTCGGCCGTGGCCCTCGTCCGCGCCGAGGTCGACGACGAGCACGCGGCCCGGGACCCGTGCGATCCGCCGCCCGACCCGGCCCAGCGGCGCGTCGGCGGCGTCGACGACGCGCGGGCCGACGAGCGCGCGGCGCCGACCGCGGTAGGTCACCGACCCACCGTCCTGCGCGAGGAGGTTGCGCACCCAGTCGCTCTGCTCGCCGTAGAAGAGGATCACGACGAGACCGTCGGGCACCGGCCAGACGACGACCGGCGTCAGGTACCCGCGACCGCTGCGCCGGCCGCGGTGGTGGATCACCGCCCACGGCGGCAGGCGCCACGCCCACGCGCCCTGGATCCGGTTCGTGACGTGCGTGTTCCAGCGGGCGACGGCGCGGGGGACGATCATCGACTCCGATCCTCTCGCGTCGGGCTGGCGCCGTCGACAGCACCCTCGTACGCGAGCAGCTGCTCCTCCGCTCGACGTCCGTGCGTCCCGCCCCGTCGACGCCGACCCCGACGTGCGGCTCGTGGCTCGTGGCTTGCGGGCCCGCGCCCGCGACGCCCGCTGCTCGTTCGCGATCCCGTCGACGACGGCGCCCACGGCCGCTCAACGGACGACGGTGCCGCGTGTCTCGTCGTGACGCTCCAGCTCGCTCGTGCCGTTCGTCGCGGCGGCGAACCCCAGGACGATCGTCATCACGAGGGCGAGGACCAGGAGGACCGCCCGGAGCCTGGGCCGCGACGCTCCGAACACGACGGCCGCGACCACCAGCGCGACGGGCCCGATCACGAGCGGTCCGATGGTCACCAGACCCACCACGGAGAGCACGGCGACGAGGGCGAGCACCCACGTCGCGCCTGGGGCGCGGAGCGGCGACGACCGAGGTCCGCCGAAGGCCGACATCCTTGCTCTCGTCACCGCGGTGGTCCCCAGCAGGTCGGTGGCCGATTCGCGAGCATTCGCCGCCTCGTCGGTCACCACCAAGTATGGCCGTTCGGACTCACGTGCTGGTGAACGTCACGATCGCTCGAGGTCGGGAACCCACGCCAGCGCTCGACAGCGTGCCGTTCCCGCCGCCGGTCAGCGGCCCGTGGCGCGGAGGTACGTCGCGCTCGCCTCGACGCGGTTCGCGGCGCCGAGCTTGCGCAGGATCCGGGCGACGTGGGACTTCGCCGTGCCGACGCTGATCACGAGGCGATCGGCGATCTGGGCGTTCGTCGCGCCGCCCGCCACGAGCGAGAGGACCTCGCGCTCGCGGCGCGTCAGCGGGGAGAGCGGCGAGGCGGCCTCGACCGGCTCGGCGAGGATCGCGCGCGCGGTGCTCGCCGCGCCGGTGCCGTCGTGGATCCCGCCGACGAGGTCGACCTGCAGATCGACGTACTCGTCGACGGCGGCCACGGCCTGCGCGACGAGCCGCCGGACCTGGGCGCTCTGCGCCCGCAGGCGCTCGACGAGCTCGAGCCGCTCGATCACCGATCCGAGGCCCTCCGCGAAGCCCCAGAGGACGTCGCGGTCGAACTCGTCGACGGCGTAAGGGTCCTGCGGTCGCTGGACGCCCTTGTCGGCGTGGACGAACCCGATCACGCGCCCCTCGGGCATGATCGGCGCCGCGACGTAGGACCAGGTCCCGTACGGGCGCACGAGCGGCTTGTACGTCGCCGGGTGGCTCTGCGCGTCGTGGACGACGATCGGCCGGCGGCGGCGGATCATCTCGGTCTCGAGGATCTGCTCGTGCAGCTGCGCGGGGTGCTCGCGGCTGTAGGCCAGCAGCCGGGCGGCCCGGGCCGGATCGTCGCGGTGGTAGAAGGCCTCGGCGACCATCTCGGACCCGGCGACGCGGAACACGACGACGCGGTCGAAGTCGCAGGCCTCGGCGACCGCAGCGGGCGCGCCGCGGATGATCGCCTCGACCGACCCCTTGTCGCGCAGGCGCCCGACCGCCTCCTGCACGCGGACGAAGTGGTCCAGCCGCCGGGCGACCTCCGCCTCCACGAGCTCCTCGCGGCGGTCGGCGAGGGCGACGAGCTCGCGGCAGTCCGCCACGACCTCGTCCGCGCCGTCGGCGCGCTCCTCGATCCGCGCGAGCAGGTCGCGCATCGCCTCGCCCACGCGCTCGCGGCCGTCGCCGACCGCCTCACGCACCACCGCGCGCCCCCGTCCCCGCATGGGGCGACACTAGCCCGCTCCCGCCGCGCCGTCCGAGGACCGGTCAGCCACGGCCGGCGGCTCCCGCCCGCGCGCGCGACGCCGAGCGACCGGCGGGCCGGCCCGGATCCTCGACCGGCGGCAGGTCCTCGGCCCGGGCGAACGCCGGCAGGTCGCCCGCGGGCTCGCCGGCCTGCCAGCGGTGCAGGCCCAGGCGCTTCATCGCGAGGTACTTCGCCCGGCCGTGGGCGTTGCCGGCGTACCAGACGAGGTGCGCCGACAGGGGGAAGCTCGCGTTCCAGAACGTGTCCGGGGTCGGGTCGCGCGGACGCGGAGCCTCCGGCAGGTCGACGTCGGCCGCGACCCACCCCTCGCCGTCGCCGTAGGAGAGGCGCGCGAGCGGGACGCCGTCGGCGTCGCAGATCTGCGTCTCGCCGAGGCAGGCCGAGCGCCACGACAGGCCCGGCGCCAGCGGCGTGGCCATCGTGAAGTCGCCGACGTGCGACGGATGGACGACCGGTACGCCGAGCATCCGGGCCAGGCGCGGCGGGGTCTCGCGGCAGTACTGCGTCAGGAGGTGGTTGTCGCGGTCGCGGAACCACGCCGCCGTGAGCTTCCAGTCCGGGACGCCGGGGAAGTGCATCCCGCCGACGACCATCCGCGCGCCGCCGGCCTGCAACCGCCGGACCGTCCGCGTGCGCCCCCACTCCCAGCCGTTCGCGCAGCCCAGCACGCCGAGCGAGGTCCGCATGATCCCCGGGTCGACGCCCGGCGCGTAGTAGTTGTGCTCCCAAAACGACGGCTGGTCCTTGTCGTGCAGGTGGACGTCGCCGCCGGGCTCGCAGAGCGCGTACGTGCCGCGCGCGTCCTCGCCGCGCACGGCGATGAAGCCACCCCCGACGAGGCAGTCGTGCCGCCGCGCGAGCCGGCGCAGCAGGGCGAGCGGCTCGCCGATCAGCGGCCGGGCGACGGTCCGCATCCGCCGGTCGTAGAGGTTCGGCGTCGTCATGCTCTCGGGCAGGCAGACGAGCTGCGGGGCGTGCTCGGCGACCGCGGCGTCGACGAGCCGCTCGATCCGACGGAGGTTCGCCTCGACCTCGCCGAGAGCGAGGCGGGGCTGGATGGCGACGACGCGCATGTCAGCGGTCCTCCGGCCGGTGGCGGGCCACGATCGCCGCGGCGTCCACGCCCGCGGGCAGGACGCCGAACGCGGCGGGCGGCGCGGCGTCGAGCCGGGTGGCGCAGAACGCGTCGGCGACGACCGGCGGGGCCCCGCGGACGAGGACCGCCGCCTGGAGCGCCAGCGCGATCCGCTGCGTCAGCCCCAGCGGGTCGGCGACGAGCCGCTCGCGGTCGGCCACGAGCTCCCGCAGGCCGGCGGTCGCCGCGTCCAGCGACGGGCTGGCCCCGGCCGCGGCGTCGAGCTCGCCGAGCAGCGCGTCGAGGACGTCCGGCGTGCGCTCGACGGCGCGCAGGACGTCGAGCGCCTGGACGTTGCCCGAGCCCTCCCAGATCGACATGAGCGGCGCCTCGCGGTAGGCCCGCGCCAGCCGCGAGTCCTCCATGTAGCCGAAGCCGCCGAGGCACTCCATCGCCTCGCCGGCGTGGATCGGCGCGCGCTTGCAGACCCAGTACTTCAGCGCCGGGGCGGCGATCCGGCGGACGAGCTCGGCGCCCGCGTCGCCGTCGCGGGAGCGCTCGGCGAGCCGCACGAGCCACAGCGCGCAGGCGACCGCGGCCTCGTACTCCAGGGCGAGGTCGGCGAGGACCGCGGTCATCACCGGCTGATCGCTCAGCAGGCGCCCGAACGCCGGGCGGTGGTCGGCGTGGTGGATCGCCTCGGCGAGGCCCAGCCGCATGACCGCCGTCGAGCCGAGCACGCAGTCGGTGCGGGTGCCGCCGATCATCCGCATGATCGCCGCGACGCCGCGCCCCTCCTCGCCGAGCAGCGTGCCGCGCGCGTCGGTGAGCGTCACCTCGGCCGTCGGGTTGGAGCGGTTGCCGAGCTTGTCCTTCAGCGCCGTGATCCGGAAGCCGTTCGGCGTGCCGTCCTCCCGCAGCCGCGGCACGAGCAGGCACGAGATCCCGCTCGCGGTCCGCGCGAGGACGAGGAACGCGTCGGACTGCACGGCGGAGACGAACCACTTCTCGCCGGTGAGGAGGTAGCTCCCGTCGGGCTGCGGCGCCCCGACCGTCGTGAGGCCCGAGAGGTCCGAGCCGCCCGAGGCCTCGGTGAGGGCCATGCCGATCAGCGCGCCCTGCTTCTCGTGCGCGGGGCGCTCGGACGGGTCGTAGACGCCGGAGCTCACCAACGGCTCCCAGAACGCCGCCGCCTCGTCGTCCATCCGCAGCGCCGGGACGCAGGAATGGGTCATCGCCATCGGGCAGGTCGAGCCGGCCTCGACCTGGGCGAGCATGAGGAACCCGGCCGCGCGGGCCACGTGCGCGCCCGGGGACGGGTCGCGCCAGGCCGCGCCCGCGATGCCGTGCTCGACGGCGCGGCGCATGATCGCGTGGTGGCTCGGGTCGAAGGACACCTCCGCCTCGCCGACGACCTGCGGCGTGCGGCGGTTGCACGCGTCGCCGTCGTCGATCGCCTCCGCGGCCGCGAACGCGCGCCCGGTCGCGTGGAGGGCGTCGAGCCGGTCGCCGGCGCCCTCCCGCTCGAGCGCGTCGCGCAGCGCGCGGTCGCCGGCCAGCAGGTCGCCGCCCCCGATCCTCGGCGACGGTCCGGGCGGACGGCGCGAACGGGCATGGATCGCCGGCCGGATGCCGCCCGGCGCGGTCCGCGGCGGGGCGGCCGTCCGCGGCGTCGCCGATGGCGTCGGCCGGAAAAGCGCTTTT